>JALGVG010000235.1 GCA_029819875.1 Candidatus Zipacnadia bacterium
CGCCGCATGTTGGACACCGCGTTGGAGATCTTGTCATGGCCCCCGAAAAACTTGACGTATGGATGCTCATCGGTATTAAGGAGTGCTCGCCGCGGTGTGCGTTTCTGGTTCATTGATTGCCACGCGTTGTCAGTGTATTTCGTCCCCCGGCTCCGGCACCCCCCACACGGCCAGTTGTGGGCATCACCATGACGGTCTCGTGTACGGCATTGCACCATGCCGGCACGGGCCATTTTCAGCAGGAATATCCACAACAGAGGGCGAAGTAATAATAAACCGCGGTTTGCGCCGGGAGGTGCCTGGAATGTCGTGGATTATTATCATCGCTCTGGCAATACCAGTAATTATCATCTTGTGGTTCGTGGCCATTTATAACAGCCTGGTGAAACTGCGCGTACGGGTGCGTGACGCCTGGGCGCAAATTGACGTGCAGCTCAAGCGCCGCTATGACTTGATACCCAACCTCGTCAATACCGTCAAAGGCTACGCGGCCCATGAGCGCGAGGTGCTCGAGAACGTGACCAAGGCACGTCAGCAGGCCATTGACGTGCGGGGCGTCGCCGAGCAGGCACAGGCCGAGAACTTCCTGACCCGCGCACTGCGCCAGTTGTTCGCCGTGGTCGAGAACTACCCCAACCTCAAGGCCAACGAACACTTCCTGGCACTGCAGGAAGAATTGACCTCGACTGAGAACAAGATAGCCTTCGCCCGCCAGTTCTACAACGATACCGTCAGGACCTACAACACGAAGATCCAGCAGATTCCAGCCAATATCATAGCCAACATGTTCAACTTTCAGCGCGAGGAGTTCTTCGAGATCGAAGAGGCCGCCGAGCGCGAGGCCCCTGTGGTGCAGTTCTAGTTGTGTCGTGTCCATTCGTCGCTGGAATCCTCCGTCGCCGGTTGCGTCGAGGAGCTGTCGTAAGCCGTGATGTTCCAGCAGATTGAATCAAATAAGCGGATGTCGGCAGTGCTGGTAATCGTCGTTACGGCGCTGCTGATTGTTCTGGGATGGGTGATAGGCGCGGCGTTTGGTGCGCCCTGGTACACGGCCGTACCTGCCGCGCTGGTCGTTGCCGTCGCATACGGTTGCCTTTCCTATTATGCCGGCGGCAAGATGATACTGGCCCTCAGCAAAGCGCGCAAGATCGACAAGCCCGACAACCCCCAACTTTTCAATGTCGTCGAGGAGATGGCAATTGCCGCCGGCGTACCGATGCCGGAGGTGTATGTTATTGACGATCCCGCCCCCAACGCCTTCGCCACGGGCCGCAAGCCTGAGGAAGCGGCCATCGCCGTGACAACCGGACTGCTGGAAAAGCTCAACCGTGACGAGCTGCAGGGCGTCATCGCCCACGAAATGTCGCATATTCGCAACTATGACATTCTGTTTATGACCCTCATGGCGGCGCTGGTGGGTGCCATCGCCTTGCTGGCCGATGTTTTCTTGCGCAGCACCTGGTACGGCCCGCGGCGCTTCCGCAGCCGTGACTCGCAGGCTTCCGGCATATTCATGCTCATCGCCCTGGTATTGGCGATTATTGCGCCCCTGATAGGTATGCTCATTCAACTGGCCGCCTCCCGCAGGCGCGAGTTTTTGGCCGACGCCTCCGGTGCACTGCTTACCCGCTATCCGGCGGGGCTGGCCTCGGCACTGCGAAAGATCGCCTCCGACCCCACCCCCCTGCAAGTCGCAAGCCGCGCCACCCAGCACATGTACATCGTCAACCCGCTGAAGGGGATGGAACGCCGCGTCCAGTCGCTGTTCAGTACGCACCCTCCAATCGAGGAGCGCATCGCACGCCTTGAGCGCATGGCATTCATGGACACCACCGGCGAGGAACTGCCGGCCGCGGCCGGGGACGGGACCGCCGTGCCCCTTACGCCCGCCGTGCCTGCCGCCCCCGGGTCCGTCCTGCCCCAGGCGGCGTTGGTTGGTGGGGGACTGGCGGCAGGCGAAAGCACCGCGCGCCGACAACTGCCCGGCGCCTGCCCTCGCTGTTCGGAGCCGCTGGTGCCGGTAAAGGTCAAAGGACACAAGCTGCAGGCCTGCAAGGCCTGTGGTGGAGTGTGGATCGACAGCCGTTCGCTGGCCGAGTTGCTCAGGTCCGATCCCCGGCGCCTTGGAGCCGTGGATGCGCGGTTCCCCAACCTGGTGGGCCTGGGCTGGAACCGTGTGGGGCCGAAACGCTGCCCGCAATGTAACGAAAAGCTGGTAATCTCTCAGATTGCCGGCGTGCCTGGCGTTGCCGTGGATCGCTGTCCGAAGTGCGGGGGAGTGTGGTTCGATGACGGGGAATTGGCTGCCGTCGCCGCCACTGTACAGGCGGCAAGTTCCCCGCACAAGGCCGGAT
>JALGVG010000070.1 GCA_029819875.1 Candidatus Zipacnadia bacterium
CCCCAAGGCCTGGCCCCGCGCGGCCGGGACCGTGCGCTCCACCGCTGCGGTGTGGGCTGACTTCTCGGTTCCGGCACAGCCGGCCTGGACATTTGTCGCCCATGCCCCCATCTGCGCCGGGCCGGTCATCGCCGGCGATACCGCATTTGTAGCCTCCCGGGATGGCATGCTATATGGTGTTGACCTGACCGCCGGTCAGTACCGCTGGGGCTACTTGCTGGGCGCTGCTGCATCCTGCTACCCTGCCGTGGCCGATGGTAACCTCTACATAGGCACCGAGGATGGGCGCTTTCTTTGTCTGTCGCTCCCTCAGGGCGCCGACAAGCCGCAGTTGATGTGGAGCTTTGAGGCAGGGGAGGCGGTGACGGGCGACCCGCTGGTGACTGACAGTGGACTGGTGGTCTTCGGAACTGCCGGAGGCCAACTTATCGCCTTGCACTCCGACACCGGCACCGAGGCCTGGCGCAGGGATCTGGGCGCCTCCATTCCTGCACCTGTCACCAAGTTCACCAGGCCGGTGGTGTTGCCCCGCTTCAAGATCTCCCAGAAGCCGCAGCGCGAGGAGTTGCTGTTGTGCTCTACGACTGCAGGAATGGTATATGCCCTCGCCGAGCACAGCGGGGAGAATGTTTGGACCTTCGATACCGGCGGCTCGATCCTGGCCGCGCCGGCCGCTGCAGCCGGGCGCATCTTCGTGGGCAATCGCGACGGCGTGCTATACTGTCTGCAGGCAGCCAGCGGTCGCAAGCTATGGCGCACTTCTCTTCCTGACGCCCTCGTCTCATCTCCCGCCGTCGGAGACAAGGCTCTTTACGTAGGCATTGAACCGGGAACCATTTACGCCTTGGCCATTTCGGACGGGTCAATACTATGGCGCACGCACCTCCGGCACCCCTTGCAGTCCCAACCGACGCTCATCCGCAAGGGGCGTCTGTTCGTAGCCTGCGCCGACGGGGCTCTGTTCGCCCTTTCCGTCTCCTCCGGCAAGGTGCTCTGGCAACAACTGGATTCGCAACCCATTGTCTCGGAGACCGCCATTGTATCGGGCAGGTTGTTGTACGGCACCAAGACCGGCCGTCTGAATGCCTTGCGGCCCGTGGTGGGTGCGAGGCTGGCGATGGCCCCGGCCACGACCGTCGCTCCTGCTGTGGCACCCGAGACGCCGGCACAGCCGTCCGAGGCCCCGGCGCCGGCCGGTTCGTCACCGACAGTGTCATCGCCTTCGCCTTCTCCCGCACAGCCTCAGCCGCCCGCCCCGGCGCCTGCAGCCAAGGAGCCCGGGTTGAAGCTTCCTCCGCAGCCCCAGCGGCCGACTTCGCCGGCGGGGACCAAGCAGACGCCGCCTGCCCAGTTTCCTTCTCCCACCGCGCCCGCGGAACCGGCTGCCCCTGCGCCTACGTCACAACCGCAGCCTTCCGCCTCGGCTGTCCCCCTGATGATCCTCATCACCGCCGCCGACAGTGGGGCGCAACTGCCCGTCCTGCTATGCAACAAGCCGGTGCTGCGCATCACGGGGCAGGTGGACGAGGAAGCCGTCTCCCGGGTGCTGGTCGCCGGCAAGCCGGTGGAGGTGAAGCAGGGACAGTTTGCGGCCGAGGTGGACTTCCAAAAAGCCGGCGTCTACCCGCTGGCCGTTACTCTCAACAAGAAAGACGGCTCAACGGAGACCATGCGCCGCCTGGTCGTTATCGATACCGGCCCCACGCCTCACTCTGACTGGGCTGTTGTCATCTCCCCGGCGTCGTCTGCCGGCACGCACAAGGTTTTCTTCACCCTGTTTGCCGAGGAACTCTCCCAGCCGCCGGCTATCCGCGCGTTGGAGATCCGCGACAGCGCCGGCAAGCTCATCCAGGGCTGGGCTGAAGCCTCCGACAAGCCCCTTACTTTCAGTTGGGATGGCTGTGACCAGTGGGGGCATCCCTGCCCGGACGGCGAGTACACCGCCGTCTCCCTCCTCAAGGGGCCGGACGGCAGCTTTACCATGTCCCAGAAGCTTGTCCTCCGCAGCCGTTAGCCGAGCACCGGCAACTCCCTGCGCGCCACCTGCAGCCCTGCCCAATCGCTGAAGGATTGCTTCGCCGCGGCGGCGAACAATAGCAACATGATGAGCAATAAGCGGGATGCCGCAATAAACAGGCCGCGGCGCCTGCCGCCTTGGCTGCGTGTCAAGACAGGCAAGGCGCAGCTCAGCCGCCGCACGCGCGAGTTGGTGCATTCCTACGGCCTTCATACCGTCTGCGAGGCAGCCCGGTGCCCCAACATCGGGGAATGCTATGCTCGCAACACGGCCACTTTCATGATCCTGGGCGACGTGTGCACGCGCAATTGTGCCTTCTGCGCCATCTCGCACGGCGAGCCACAGCCGCCGGATCCGCAGGAGCCGATGCGAGTTGCCCAGGCAGCGGCCGCACTCGGCCTCAAGTACGTCGTCCTCACCTCCGTTACGCGCGATGACCTGCCTGACGGCGGCGCCGGGTATTTTGCTGCCACCATCTCGGCCATCCGTTCGCGCCTGCCGCAGGCGCGGGTCGAGGTGCTTACACCCGATTTCCAAGGTGACTTGCAAGCACTACACATCGTCTTGGCCGCCCGGCCGGATGTCTTCAATCACAACGTCGAAACCGTCCGCAGGCTTCAACCGCTTATCAGGCCTCAGGCCGACTATGACAGGTCATTGAAGGTGCTTCAGGCAGCGGCCGAGGCCGGAATGCGCACCAAGTCCGGGCTCATGGTGGGGCTGGGAGAAACAGAGGCCGAGTTGCAGCAGACATTGGAAGATCTTGCGCGGGTCGGGGTGAGCATCGTCACGATCGGCCAGTATCTGCAGCCCACCCACCGGCACCTGCCCGTCGCGCGTTATGTACCGCCTGAGGAATTCGACCGGTTCGCCGCCATGGCGCGCCAGGCAGGCATTGAACGCGCCCTCTGCGGGCCGTTCGTGCGCAGCAGCTATCGAGCCGCTGAATGCGCGGACTGAGTTTGTCGCAGGTGGCGGGCCTGCAGTGCGTTGACTCTGCCGCGGCCGGCCGTCGTGCATAGTCTTGTGGCCTTAAGCCTTGTGCGTGTGGCAAGGGATATATTATGCTGCGTGAGTTGTGCCACAACCTCAAGTGCGCCTTGGTGTCGCTGGCGATAGTGGCTGCCGCCGCCCTGTTGTCGGGGCACCAGTTCGGCGGGCTGCACAAGTACCTGCAGACGATCGCCGCCTGCGAGCTGTCCCGGATTACCGACCGCCAGGTACAAGTAGGGCATGTCAGCGGCAATCTGCTTACCGGCATCGAGGCCCAGGACGTGGCCATCGCCGGCCCCGGCGGATTTGACAGCGGCGTGGTGCTTGCCGCCCGCTCCGTGCGCATCCACTACAACTTGATAGCCGTTTTGATGCGCCAGCGCTCACCGGCGGCCGCCGTAAAGCTCGTGGAAGTGGAGCGCCCCTACGCCCGGGTAGTGCGCGACCGCCGCGGGCGCGTCAACCTCGTGGAGCTGTTCAGCAAGTTGAAGGCACGCAAGCCGGTGCCGCCGGAAAAACGTTTCCGCGGGCGCATCAAGCTGAAGGCTGCAACCTTGCAGTATACCGGCTACTTGTCCTCGCCTGTTCCCGGCGAAACCATGCAGTTGGTGTTGGACAACACCGATGCGACCATTGACTTTGCGCGGCTGGATTGGATTCGCATCCGCGCCGATACCCGGGTTGCCAGCGGCCAGTTGCAGCAGGCCCGCCTGCAGTTGAACATCGGCCCGCACGGCTTTTTCAGCGCCGATATCGCCGCCCGGGGAGCCGATGTCGCCTGGTGGTACCGGCATTCCGTCTCCTCGCCCTACCTGCGTGTACATGGTGGCCGCGCGGACATCGTGGCCAGCTTTTGGTCGGTGCCGACTCCCACAGGCAAACCCGACATCGGTTACTTCGCCTCGGCGACAGTGCAAGACGGCCTTGTAACAGTTACGGCGCTGGACAATATGCCGGTCGTTTTCGCCGGCACTGCGACCGTCACGCCCGAGGGCGTTGACATCAGCCGGCTGGACGCCACCTCGGGCGGGATACATCTCAGTGCCGCCGGCACCTTGTTCGACTACACCCGGCCGGTCGTGGATATTCAGTTCCGTGGCTCTGTCGGTAACCTGCGCCGACTTGTCGGCTTGCTGCCGGCCGATTACGCCGGGCAACTGTCCCAGCTTGAGGGCTCCTTGCGCGCCGACTTTGACGGCTCACTTGTCGGGCCCTTGCGGCACGCCGACGCAAGCCTCAACCTTTCCCTGCCCGATTCGCTGGCAATCGCCGACGAGAAACTGGGCGATGCACGATTGTCCGCCCTCCGTTGCACGGTCCACCTGTCCGACCTCGCCCGCCCGCTCGTTGTGGCCGGTGTCGTCACCGACGGTGTGAAGTTATCCAATCTCCAGGGGCTGCAATCCCAGGGCCAAGGCTCAGAAGGACAAACGCCCCGGCAGGCGAGCGCGGATATAGGGAAAGTGGGGCTGACCTTCGTGTGGGCGCAGGGCAAGCCGCTGCTGTCAGCCGACCTGGCGATCAGTCGCCTGGAAGCTGACGACATAGTGGTGACAAACCTCCGCTCGCCGGTGCGGCTTGCCGGCCGCAATATCATCCTCCCCTCGGTGCAAGCGGAGGTGTTCGGCGGCCGGCTAAGCGCCAATGCAGTCATGCGGGTGGACGAGGAGGGCCTCTGCCTGTCCGCCGCCACCATGCTCCGGGACATTGACGTGGCGCAGCTATCAGGGGCGCTGGCACAATCGCCCCGGCAACTGGGCGGTATCCTCAACGCTACGGCGGCTGTGACGGTGGAAAACGGGCAGGCAGACGGCGTTGCCCGCCTGCGGCTGGTAGATGCCAGGTATGGGGACGCCAAGGTGGATGAGATCAGCGGGCTGCTGCGCGTGGAGGGTAATCGCGTGTCCATCCCACTGCTGCAGGTTGCCAGCGACAACGGCGTGCTGTGGATGCGCGGCAATGTGGACCTTGACGGCCCCTTGGACCTGTACTTGGCGTGTGCACAGCTCGATGTCGGCCGCCTGGCTGCCACCTTCGGCCTTCAGGACATCGGCGGCAACATCTACCTGGACGGCAACATCACCGGCACGTTCAAGCAGCCCTCCGGCCGGCTCAACCTTTACGTATTCGGGCCCCGCTACGGCGAGTTTTCGGCCGCCGCGCTCAGCGCGCACCTGCAGGGCGATACCCACACCATCTCCGTGCGCGACCTGCTTGTAGCCCGTCATGGCTCCATGCTCAAAGCCAATGTCCAGCTTCAAGACATTGACTGGCAGACCCTGGATGCTCAATTGGCCGGTGATGTGGAGGCCCTCGGCCTCAAGGTCAAGGAAGTGCTGCAACTGGCGAAGGTCTCATTTGACGCCACCGGCGTGGCCGAGTTGCACGTCAAGCTCGGCGGCACACTGCGTGCTCCCCGCGCTTTCGGCGACCTGGACCTCGCCTACGGCTCCGTCCAGCGCTTCGGCATCAGCTCAGCCCACATTCCCTTTGCCGTGGACGCCAGCACCTTGCAGGTCAAAGGCGCACAATTCAAGGCCCAGGAGGCGGAGGTCAGTGCCGACGTCGTGGTGACCAGCCTGACGCAATCACCGCAATATGTCGCCAACGTCAGCGCCCGGAACATATTTCTGCAGGATCTGGCGCCCTTGCGCGAGCGCGGCCTCGACCTGGATGGCGAAATCCGCATCCCCAGCGCGCAGATTCGCAGCACTCCCCAAGGGCCTGTGGGTAGCGGTAACCTCATCGCCGAACGTATTGGCATCGGCGGTCAGACGGCCAGGAACATCAATGTTCACTTTACATTGCAGGAAGGTAAGGTTGAGCTGGCCCACACCGAGTTGGCCATCGGCCGCGGCAAGATTACCAGCGAAGGCTTCTATGACTGGACAGCCGACCGGTTGCGACTCGACCTGGCCATCGAATCCGGGCGCCTGGACGAGCTGATGCAGATGGCCGTTCCCGTAACCAGGGCTCTGGCTTCGGGCTCGTCTCCGCAAGGGCAACAACCCCTGCCCCAGACCCTCGCCGGCCTGGCACGGAGGGTGCGGGGGACCATCAACGGCAATGCGCTGCTCAGCGGTTCACTGCATGCGTTGCAAGTGCAGGCCGACTCCACACTCACGGAGATAACCCTCGACCAGAAGCCGTTGCCCGATGTAAAGGCCGCTTTTGTCATGGACACGGCCGGCGGCCTCGTTCGTGACGTTCACGCCGAATTGACACGGGGCAAGGCGATCGCCTATCTCGACGGAGAGATAAAGCTCGGCGGGCAGCTCAATTTCACACTGGATGCCTCCGGCTTCGACCTGGCGGTGTGGCGGGACTGGCTGCCGGCCGGCCTGAACGTGGGCGGAGTGCTGGGCATGTTCGTTGAAGCTACCGGCGACAGCAGCTCTCCCCAGATTACTTGCAGCATAGACATCGAGAACGCCAGCGTAGCAGGTGCTTCTTTTGATCTGGTCTCCGTCCCCATCCTGACTATCGAAGAGGGCCGCATAAATATCGATACGCTGATACTGAAGCGCAACGAGCGGGAAATTGTCGCGGACGGCTACCTGCCGTTTTCATGGTCAAAGCCCTACCTGCTGTCGGATCAGAACGTCTCCTTCGCGGTGCACATCCGGGACACGGACTTAGGTTTCTTCCCGCCCATCGTCAATGACATAGTCAAGGAACGCCAGCGTGGCCGGCGGCGCCTGCAAGAGAGCATCTGGGGACAAGTGGTCGCCTCAGGTACAGTCAACTGCGAGCTGTACCTTGCCGGCACTTTGGCGCACCCCGTGTTCGGCGGCAACTTGCGCCTCGCTGATGGCAGCATCCTGTTGCCCAAATGGTCCAAGCCGTTGCAGGACATTCAACTGGACATCACCCTCAGCGGCCTGCAAGGAGGCGCGCCTGCGGCGGGCGATTCGGCGGCCCAACCTAACCAGGTCAACATCAAGGTGGCTTCATTGCGCTGGGACCAGACGACCGTCACGCTCGGCGGCAGCGCACAAATCACCCACCTTGCGGCCGCCCGGCTGGCCGACAACGTGTTTGACCTTACCCTGCAAGTGAACGCGCCGGAGCAGAAACTATGGCCTGGAGCGACGCTGCACGATCTGTCCGGCACTGTGCGCTTGCAAACCTCCGGCGGCCATCAGCGCCTGGCATTCGAAGACTGGAGCGGAAAGTTGAACAACGGGGCGCTCACCGTGGCCGGCGATATGTACCTTGACAGCTTCCAACCCGCCGCGTGGGCCAGCAGCCGGGCTGACTTCGTTCTTGCCCTGGCCGGCACCAACTTGGCCTATCCCGACCTGCTCGATCACGGCGTCGTTCGCTTTGAACTGAAGGCTGCCAACCCCGCTGCCGGTCAACCGGTGAAGATAACCGTGCGCGGGGAACTGGCCCATGCCCAGGTCGGCCTTCCCCCCCTGGGCGGCGCCGGCACCGGGGTGTTGCGCGCCTTCGGCGACGCCGTGCCTGCCGTCAACCTCGACGCCCGTTTCGTGCTGGGCCCGGACGTGACGTTCGTCGGCTACGGCATCAGGGCCCCGCTGCAGCCGACCGACGAGGCGCTCGTCGTTTCAGGAACGCCCCAGCGGCCACGGCTTGAAGGACGCATCCAGGTCGTGCCCGGGCGCGCATCGGTCCCCACCGGTGCCATTAACATCCAGGAATTCGGCGTCCGGTACGTTGTCGCCCCCAAGCTGGGCGATTTCACCGTTCCCGTGCAGTTGCAGGTCGGAGGCGAAGTGTGGGGCAAGGCGGACAAGCTTGTCACCGGTGTCGCCATGGCCGGGCGCGATACCCAGCCCGTACACATCTACCTTCAGATCAGCGGCCAACTGCCCGATCAGGTCCGCATTGATACGTATTCCAAGCCCCCGCTCAGTGAGCAGCAGATACTGGCCATGCTGGGTATCGGTACGTTGGGCGGACTTGGACCTGCCACGGGCGCCACGTCCATCAGCGAGGTTGTCTCCAAGCGCTTCCTTTCCCTGCTGGCAATGGGCTTTCGCACCACTATCTTCGAGCCGATCGAAGAGCAGCTCAAACGCACACTGGGCCTTTCGGAGCTGAGCATCAACTTCACCTTCGATCAACCATTAGAGCTACGTATCGGCAAGTACATGATCAAGAACTTCCTGGTGACCTATCACACCGTCATGGGCGAGTTCAGAAACGAGTGGGAAATGGGCCTGTCGTACGAATTGCCACGCGGGCTTCGCGTTGCCTTCACCACCGACGATCAGAATGAAAACCTGGTGCAAATCGAGTACACGACCAACTTCTAGACCCTTGTCAGAGAAGCAGCCTGGTCCGGGCGGTGTGATTATTGGCAACCAAAGTGTACGGCTCGATGTCTAATTGAACGTAGTCTGCACAACTTGGGGGTAACCTGGCGGCATGTCTGCACGGTGGCCGGCAGACAGTTTGTGTGTTATAATTCTGCTTGATATCCCGACTCTCAGCGCGGGAGGCCGCTGTGACAGACCATTCGCGACCGCCCGATGCCTTCGCGCGCATCGTAGAGGAAAATTATCAGCGCGTTTACAACGTCATATATCGGCTCATTGAAGATCAGCAGGAAGCCGAAGACTTGACGCAGGATACCTTTGTCAATGCCCATCGTGCTTTCCAAAGCTTTAGGGGCGACAGCCAGGTCTATACATGGCTATACCGAATCGCCGTCAACCTGACCAAGAACCGCCTGGAGCGCAAGGCGCGCCGCAACCAGGCGCATGGCTACTCGCTGGATGCCCCGTTGCAACTGGATCACGAAGACCAGTTGTGGCTTGAGGTTGAAGACTGGTCGCAATGCCCGCACCAAGTGATTGAAAACCGCGAACTGGGGCAACTGCTGGCGACGGAAGTCAGCAGGTTGCGGCCTGAATACAAGGAAGTGGTCATTCTAAGAGACTACGAGGGGCTTTCGTATGAACAGATAGCGCAGGTGCTGGGCTGCAGTATACAAGCGGTAAAGTCGCGGCTGTTTCGCGCCCGCAGCGCCCTGCGGCACCGTCTGCAAAGGTACTTGGATGAAAATCCTTGACAATACAATAGGCGAGGCTGCTCACCCGCCTGATAACTGTCTTGACTGTTGAGCAACGTATGCAACAATGCCGGCTGTATTCCACCTGCCACAATGAGGGCCAAAGTGGCCTGGCTTGTTTGAAGGAGAGAAATGATGCTTGGCTTGCGTGATCTCGGAGTATCGCACGTAGCGGCCGCTGTCCTCGGTCTGGTTGTCGTGTTGTCCTGCCTTGCCCCTCTGCCCCTGCTCGCCCAGGAGCAGCAGCTTATTACCGGCATTACGGTGACCGGCAATGAGTACATTTCCAAGGATGTAATCCTGGCGGACGTCGCCGATATACTCAAGATTGGGGAGCCCTTTACCCCGCAGAAGGCACAAGCCGCCCGCAAGGCCGTGTTGGATGAAGGTTACTTCGATGATGTAATGATAAGCACCAAGGCAGTGCCCGAAGGCGTCGAGGTCATTATCACGGTCGTCGAGAAGCAGCGCATCGAAAAAATCCTGTTCGTCGGCAACACGGTGCTCACCGACCAGCAGTTGCTGGACGCCATCGTCAGCAAGGTCGGCCACGTCATCGACCCGCGCATTATCAGGGTGGATGTCACGCGCATTCGCGATGCCTACCGCAAGCTGGGTTACATTGCCAATATATCCGACGCCGGTGTGGACAAGTTCGGTGTTCTGACCTTCATCATCAACGAGGCACATATAGAAAGGATTGATGTCAAGGGCCTCAAGCGCACCAAGGAGTGGGTGGTCAGGCGCCAGATCCATACCAAGCCGGGCGCGCTGTTCCGCGAACAGGATGTCGCCGCCGATATCAAGCGCATCTTTGATCTGAACATCTTCGAAAACGTCACCTCTGACATCCGCGCGGGGGAAGAAGATCCGCTGTCGGGGGTGATAGTGCAACTGAACGTCAAGGAAAAACCCACCGGCCAGGCCTCCTTCGCCTTGGCTTACTCGAACCTTGACAACCTCGTGGTCATGCTGTCAGTGCAAGACAGCAATCTCCGCGGCCAGGCGGAACGTGCATCCGCCAACGTGGAGATGTTCGGCCGCACCAGCTTTGATGTCCGCTACTACGAGCCGTTCCTTGATGCGCATGACACCGCCATGGATGTGTCCATTTTCGACATGCAGCGGCGCCGCAGGTTCATCGGCGGAACCGCCATTTCGCTGCCCGAGGACGAGTACGACGAGCGTCGCACGGGCACCATCATCAAGTTCTCGCGCCCGACATCGGAGACCGATCGCTGGAGCGTGGGTTTCCGCCAGGAGAAGGTGTCCAGTTCGTTCATGGAGGCGACCCAGTGGCTGGGCAACAGCGGCCAAGGCGGCATCAGCCCCATGCAGTGGGACTACTATTACGGCCGTCGCCAGCCCTTGCCCCCGGACAATCCGGACCTGCTGCCCGACAAGCCCGAGCCGGGCGACGGCTTCGGGCCGATAATGGTCGCTGCCCCCCTCCACCCCGGCGGCCGCGTATCCGCTGCCACCATCGGATGGGTCAGGGACCTGCGTGACAGTATCAACAATCCCACCTCCGGTTCGTACATCTCCTCCTCGTGGGAGACATCCGGCAGCCTGCTGGGCGGCGAACTGAGCTTCAACCAGGTTACTGCCGAGTATCGCTTCTACAAGCCGCTGGGTAAGCGCGGCGTGCTGGCAATGCGCTTGATGGGAGGCGTCTCGTTCGGCAGCCTCCCCCTGTTCGAATCGTTTGTCGCAGGCGGCGCCAATACCCTGCGTGGATATGACGAAGAACGTTTCCGGGGCGAAAACCTGCTACTTATGAACCTTGAATACCGCCATAATATCTCGGATAAGTTCGGCATCGTCGCCTTCGTGGATGTCGGCGATGCCTACGGCGGCACCTTTCCCACCATCGTGCCGGGTTTCGAAATACCCGCCGAGGACCAGGGCTTCTCATCTCACGTGGGCCTGGGGGTCGGGTTGCGGGCGGCAAGCCCCTTGGGGCCGATCCGCCTCGACTTCGGCTTCGGCTCCGAAGGCAGCCAGGTCCACTTCGGCTTCGGGCAGGTACACCCGGTCTCGTCAACACAGCGTACGGCAGTCAGGAAGGAGAACCCCCATGAAAATGTTGTTGGCTGACAGGAAGATTCCGTTGGGTCGCAACATATTTACCGCCCTTGTTGCC
>JALGVG010000071.1 GCA_029819875.1 Candidatus Zipacnadia bacterium
CACGTACGTTATCGCCATTAACCGGGCACCTCGGTGATTGCTCTTGCCGCCTGTTAGATTGTAGGCCGTTGCTTTAACAGTTTTCGCCGCTTGGCCGCCGGTTTCCTGTACCGGCATTGCCGCCTCCCACCCGCATTCGGCAATGCCGCAGAAGGAGACACTCCCAAAAACGGTGAAATAGTACACAAAGGACAGGAGGCAGGCGGCATGACGGAGACGATGCAAGCTGCCGTAATGCACGGAATCGGCGACCTGCGCATTGAGCAGGTCCCTATGCCCCGGCTCACCGATCCCACCCAGGCGCTGGTGCGTGTGCAGTCCGTGGGCATCTGCGGCTCTGATCTGCATTGGCTGTTTGACGGCCACATCGGCGACCTGTGGGTGCAAGACCCGCTCATTCTGGGGCACGAAGCGGCCGGCACGGTGGTGCAGGTGGGCAGCGCCGTCACCGATCTAAAGCCCGGCGACCGCGTGGCCATCGAGCCGGGCTATACCTGCCGCAAGTGCCGCTACTGCAAGAGCGGGCGCTACAACCTCTGCCCGGATGTCGTATTCATGGCTACTCCCCCGGTTGACGGGGCGTTTTGCGAGTACGTCGCCTGGCCGGCAGACTTCCTGTTCAAGCTGCCGGATGCCCTGTCCATTGACGAGGGCGCCATGGTTGAGCCCCTGTCCGTCGGACTGTGGGCCGCCAGGCGGGCGCAGGTACAACCCGGCGATACCGTCGCCGTGCTGGGCGCCGGCCCCATCGGCCTGTTCACCATGCAGGCGGCCGCTGCCCACGGCGCTGCAACGCTGATCGTGACCGATGTTGTACCTGCGCGCCTGCGACTGGCCTCCCGCCTGGGAGCTACTTGTACTGTCGACGTCGGCCGGCAGGACGCCGCCGAAGTGGTGCGCGGGTTGACCGCCGGCCAAGGGGTTGACGTCTGCTTTGAATGCAGCGGCCACCCGGCCCTGGTGCCTGAGGCCATTTCCCTCACCCGCCCCGGCGGCAGGATACAGTTTGTCGGCATGGGGCCGAGCACAATCGAGCATTTCCCCATCTGGGACTTCATCTCCAAGGAGCTGGATGCCGGAGGGCTGTTCCGCTACGCCAACTGTTACCCGCCTGCCCTCGCCCTGCTGGCCGCCGGCAAGGTGGACGCAAAGTCGCTGATAACCCACCACTTTGCCCTCGCCGAAGCCGCTGAGGCCATGCAGTGGGTACATAATAACAAAGACAAGGTCGTAAAGGCCGTCATTCACCCACACACTGACGGCGACAAAGCCTGACAGTTTCTTGTCCTGAGTGCCTAAAGGAGAAACCCGTATATGAGTGATCCCGGACAAGCCAACTGGTCTACCTTGGTGCCGCTTGTAGTCATGATGGTGGTATTTGTGGGCCTGTTTTGGTGGATACTGGTACGCCCGGCTGCCATCCGCCAGCGCCGCCATCAGCAGCTTATCAACAGCTTGGAGGTGGGGGACAAGGTGGTCACGGTTGGCGGCATCTTCGGAACAATCACGCGTGTCGGCGAAAAGACCATTGACGTGGACGTCGGCGAGGTGACGTTGACGATGGATCGGCGCGCTATTCGCCGCAAGCAGTCGGAGGGCGATATATAGTGCCTCAGTGGTTGCTGCAAATGGCCGGAGTAATGGCGTTGGCGGCGCTGGTCATTGCCATTGCAGCACTTGCGGTCGTTGTAAGCCTACGCCGCCGCGTCGAAGCGGTGACCCCCAATATCCGCTCTCTGAGCACTCGCTTGCGGCACGCTGACGGCGAGCAGGCCCTCACCGAGCTTTTCGGCCATCTGGAAGCCGTCTCCCGCAAGCTGGGGCAACTGGAAGTGCAGGCCAAGGACCTCGCCGAACGCTATCGCTACACGATACAGAAGGTCGGGGTAGTGCGCTTCAACGCCGACGAGCAGATAGCCGGCAACCTCAGCTTCGCCATCGCACTGCTGGATGCCCGCAACAACGGCTTCTTGATTGCCTCCCTGTATACTCTGGAGGGCTGCCGAATTTTCCTGCGCCAGGTTACGGCCGGCGGCACCGACCATGAGCTGCTCCCTGAGGAAAAACGAGCCCTTGACAGCGCCATTCACTCAATATGACCAGCGATCTAGCCGCACAAATCGACCTGTTCGTCGAGCACCTCGTCCTCGAGCGCGGGCTGGCGGACAATTCGGTCCTCGCCTACAGGCGTGACCTGCAGGATTATGCTGCATTCCTGCGCGCAAAGGGCATAAGCGAGTTTTCCGCCGCCAGCCGCCTGGTGGTGGAAGAATACCTACAGTTGCTGCGCCGTCGCCTGCACCGTTCGCGTAGCACCGTTTCACGTAAGCTTACCAGCCTGCGACAGATGTACAAGTTCCTGGTGCGCGAACGCCTGGCGACCAATGACCCCACTACCAATATCCAGGCCCCCAAGGCCGTCCACCGCCTGCCGGAGGTGCTGTCGCGCGAACAATGCCTGGCATTGCTCGCCATGCCTGACCGCAGCAAGCCCGAAGGGCTGCGGGATGCCGCCATGATGCACCTGCTGTGGGCCGCCGGCCTGCGGGCCTCCGAGTTGGTCAACCTGCGCCTGCACAATGTCAACTTCCAGGAGGGGATCGTCCGCGTGCGGGGCAAGGGCGGCAAGGAACGGATTGTGCCTGTCGCCCGGGCGACTCTTAAGCTGCTGGAGGAATACCTTGAGCGGGGGCGACCACACCTGGTAAAAAGTGAACTGGAGGACGGGTTGTTCCTGAGCAATCGGGGCCGGCCGCTCACCCGCGTGCGCCTGTGGCAAATACTGAAAGAATACGTGCTGCGGGCCGGCCTGCCGCGCCATACTTCCCCCCACACCCTCCGCCATTCATTTGCCACCCACATGCTGGCCGGGGGGGCCGACTTGCGCGCCATTCAGGAGATGCTGGGGCACAGCACCTTGGCCACTACCGAAATATACACCGATGTCTCCCGCCAGCAACTGCGCAACGTCTACGACCAAAAACACCCTCGCGCCCACGGCAAGGACAGCAGCTCTTCAGCCTAGCGCTGCGCAACCGCTGTCGCCGGCTCCTGTGCATATTCCTCAAACAGCCGTCCCCACTCCGTCTCCATTATCTTCGCCACCTGCCGCTTGCCCTTGACCCGGTACCAATACACGTCGTGGTATACGCGGGACGCCAGGTATGACCATGGCACTATGGGCGTGCGTAGCAGCAATTTCTCGAACGGGTGTAGCCACCCGTGGTAGATGCACTTCTGCCCGCGGCTGGCGAAGGTGTCGCCCACCTGGAAATGCCAATTCTCCTGGGCTATCTCTTCGTCCCCCACCACCTCGATCTGCCGGGGATCTCCGATTCCCAGGCCGCGTTCGTGCGCTATCCGGATATAATCCAGTGACATCGGGTCGAACCCCATGATCTTGGCCGCCAAGGCGTCAATTGCCACCTGGTCGGCGCTGGCCAGCAGCACGTTCTTGACATGCGGCTCCATGCACCTGGGCCCGGGCCCGGACCCGGCAATGGTGCCGTCCATTACCGCAAACAACCCCGGGTGTATCTCGTGCTGAATCTGCAGCAGGTCAACCAGCGCCTCGTGAATTCGTCCATGTGTCCAGTGCCGGTTGTTATCCAGCAGCCCCCCGAACGCATTCTTCATCGCCCCGGTCGTGGTCGTGAACACGTGGGTCTTCATCGTCGGCAGGTGGATGGCATTCGTCCCCACGAACATCTTGGGAATGACAATCCCCTTCGGGTAGATCTCCGGCAGGCACAGCATCTCCCCTTTGGGTTCATAGACCATCCACTCGTGCTGCGGTTCGTACAGCCACACGAACTGCAGGCCGTGCTTCTTCGCCACGGACACGAGGTGATTGTTCACCGACCCGACCTTGGGGTCCACCACCACGGTGGCGTTCTGGGCCGGGATCAACTCCTCTGCACTCCAGCCCGCCTTTTTCATCGCCTCCGTTACGCCGTCAAACTGCCACGGCGTCGTGGAACAGGCCGGGTAGTAAAAATGCCACGAGATATTTATCTTGAGAATTGTCTTGTGCTCGCGCGGCAAGGCCTTGCGGTAGCCGGCCAGCTCCATCAGCCGCTGAATATCTTCAACCACGCTGGCGGGACTGGTACGCAGTATTGCCACCTTCCCCCGCAGATGTTGTGGTGTTGCCATTGTTCGACACGCCTCCGTAACACCGGCGATTGTCTCGCCTTGTCCACGCCATGCTCGCCCTCCCCACCGGCTGGTTCGTCCAGCCCAAGCACGACCGCTTCACTTGTGCAAATTATAGGCGTCCTTGCCCGCACGGTCAATCTTGGCCGGGGTTCGTTGCCCGAGGCTTGCGTTGTACAGAGGAGATGACAGGGCGCTGCGCGAACTATCCGGCGCGGTAGTATTCTGCCTTCAAACTCGGCACCCGGGCGGCTGATGTTGATGACCCTTGACGAGTTTCAAAGACTTATCGAAGACATATATTACGCCAAGGACAGCGACCGAGGGCTGTACGCCACCTTCGCGTGGTTCATCGAGGAGGTCGGTGAGTTGTCCCGGGCGCTGATGCGCGGGGACAAGGCGGCCCAGGCCGAAGAAGTGGGGGATGTCTTGGCGTGGCTTTCCACGATAGCTTCCATTGCCGGGGTCAGGCTGGAGGATGCGGCAGCCAAGTATGCCGACGGCTGTCCCAAGTGCCACTGCACGCCCTGCCGCTGTCATTGAAGGTCATCGGCTTTACTGCTCGCCGTCGCGCTCCCGAAAATACTGCTCGGCACGGGCGAAGGGGTTGTCCGCCTTCTTGGGCTGCTGTTTATCAACCATGAGGCGTTTCTGGCGCCGCCACGACAATAGCCTTAATCCAACAAAAGTGGTAACCAGCCCGAAAATCATGGAAAACAGCATCGCGACGGCCGCGTGAAACGACTCCTCGGGCGTCGGCTCCGGAAGCCCGTCACCCTCCGGTTGTGCCCACAGCGGGAAAGACGCAG
The DNA here is from genome assembly GCA_029819875.1 of Candidatus Zipacnadia bacterium. GTDB lineage: Bacteria > Armatimonadota > Zipacnadia > Zipacnadales > Zipacnadaceae > JALGVG01. The sequence goes on from JALGVG010000071.1 coordinate 4,965, forward strand.
CCCACAACCCGAGCACGATGACTGCCTGCTTGAGCAGGCGCGCTGACACCCGCCGCAGCGATACGAAACGGCCCCTTGCCTGCCTGGACATTTGCTGCCCTCCGCTTTCCCTGGCCTTTGCGGCCCATGGTCCGTCTGGATTGTGCGTATTGTACACCAAACGTCGGTCTGCGCAAAGGTTGTACAACGGCAACGGCCCACCGTGCGGGTGCTTGCCAGGACCGGCCTGCTGCTTGCTTTGAGCGGCCCGGCAGGCACCACTGCTGCTGGATGACAAAGGCCACGGCGCACACTTATCTTGCACCTGCCGCCTGCAGGCGGCGCGGTTGCCGGCTGGTTTTGACTTTTTGCCCTGTTTCGTGTACGATTCTGGCGGTGCCCCGGTGTCCATCCGGGCACATAATCTTAAATATGGAAGGAGTACAACTGGTTGGTTTCCACGTCCGAATTCAGACCTGGTCTCACCATCGAAGTAGACGGTCGCGTGGTGCAGATTGTGCAGTGCGACCACCACAAGGGGGTCGGCCGCGGGGGAGCGATAATGCGCACCAAGCTGCGTGACGTAAAGACCGGCACAATCTTTGACAAGAACTTCCGCGCCGGCGAGAAGGTACCGCGGGCAAGGCTCGAGCGTACCCCCATGCAGTACCTGTACAACACCGGCGACACCTACGTGTTCATGGACAACGAGACATTTGAACAGATTGAGCTGACCGCTGAGCAGGTGGGAGACAACGCCAAGTGGCTTAACGAGGGCGAGGATGTCGTTGTCACCCGGCACGAAAATGAAATCATCGGGGTGGAAGTCAGCAATGTCGTACAGCGCAAGGTCATCAATACCGATCCCGGCCTGCGCGGCGACACCGCCTCCGGGGGCACCAAGCCCGCGGTGGTGGAAGGGGGCATCACGGTAACAGTGCCCCTGTTTATTCAAGTTGGAGACGTCATCAAGATAGATACGCGTACCGGCGAGTACGTAGAACGCGCCTAAAGCCGGCTGAACAGCCGGCGGCTTTGAGGATAAACCAGGTGGATACCGAACGCATCAAGCGCATAGTCGAGTTGCTGAAATCATCGCCGGCCACCGAGTTGACGGTGCGCGAGGGTGACACCGTGATACGTGTGAGGCGCCCGGCGCTTGGCACCGCTAACCCGTTGTCAGTGGCCGAAGAGCAGGCTGCTTGCGGCGATTACGCTGCCCAGTCGGATAACGGGTCCGCAACCCAGGACAATAATGACGAAATCTACGAGGTGCGGACGCACCTTGTCGGGTATTTCCACGACAGCCGCCAACTCGGCGGCCCGCCGCTGGTAAAAGTCGGCCAGAAAGTCGAGGAGGGGCAGGTGGTCGGCACCATCGAGGCGTTGCGCAGGCTGACCGAGGTTGTCAGCCCCGTTACCGGCGAGGTGATTGCCAAGGAGGTCGAGGACGGGGACGCCGTCCAATACGGCGATGTGCTGATGCGTATCCGCAAGACGAGCGGAGCTGATGACAGTGGTCAATAGCCGCCGCGGCCTGGTGCTCATCGAGATCTTGGTGGTCCTCATTATCCTGGGGCTGCTGGTGGCCGCCTACTTCGGACTGCGGGGCCGCCCCACCCGCAAGCCGCAGCAGGCGCAGTTCCCCGGGCAGGCGCAAACATTGCCCGGCCGGGCAATACAAAAAGGCCAAAGCGTGGAGTGCATGAACAACCTCCGGCAACTGCGCGCCGCCGTCGAGATGTACCAGGTTGAAAATGGAACGTATCCGCCACAACTGGATCCCGCCTGGGGCATACCCCTGAAATGCCCGGTAAGCGGATATCCGTACAGGTATGACCCTCAAACCGGGCGGGTGCAATGCCCCACGCCCGGTCATGAACGATACTGAAGCGTTTCTTGAAAAAAGCACAGAGGTCGGTAATGTTTGAAAAGCTACTAGTTGCCAACCGTGGTGAAATCGCCTGCAGAATCATGCAGGCATGCCGTGAGCTTAAGATCCAGACGGTAGCAGTCTATTCCGAGGCGGATGCAGATGCCCTCCATGTCCGGTTGGCTGACGAGGCCGTCTGCATCGGCCCGGCGCCCAACAAGGAGAGTTACCTCAACGCCGCCAATATCATCAGTGCGGCTGTCATCACCGATGCACAGGCCATTCACCCCGGCTACGGCAACCTCTCCGAGACCGCGTCGTTCGCCGAGATCTGCGAAAAGTGCAAGATAACGCTGGTCGGGCCGCCGTCGCACGTAATGGCGCTGATGGGGGATAAGGTCAGGGCGCGCCGCACGGTTCGCGAAGCGGGCGTGCCTGTCGTGCCCGGCAGCTCCGATGTTATCCGCGACGTCCGCGAAGCGCGGGAAATTGCCGCCGACCTGGGATATCCGGTTATGATCAAGCCGGCCCTCGGCGGCGGCGGAACCGGCATCCGCATCATTCACAACCCCGAGCAGATGGGGCCGGCCTTGGATGCAGCCCGCGCCGAGGCACGCGCCGCGTTCGGCAGCGGTGACGTCTACCTGGAAAAGTACCTCTCTGAGCCCCGCCACGTCGAGGTGCAAGTGCTGGCCGACAACGAGGGCAATATCGTCCACCTCGGTGAGCGGGAATGCTCCATTCAATATCGCCACCAGAAACTGCTGGAGGAAGCCCCCTCGCCGGTTGTCAACAGCTCCTTGCGCCGCAAGCTCGGGGAAGCGGCCGTAAAGGCGGCCCACGCCGTGGGATACCGCAGCGCCGGCACCGTGGAATTCCTGCTCGACGAGCGCGGCAGGTTCTATTTCATCGAGATGAATACCCGCATTCAAGTCGAGCACCCGGTCACGGAGATGCTCACCGGCGTCGACATCGTGCGAGAGCAGATACGCATCGCTGCCGGCGAGAAACTCAGCCTTGAGCAGGGAAAGATCTGGTTCAACGGCCATGCCATCGAGTGCCGGATTCTCGCCGCCGACGGTAACCGTGACTTTGCACCCTCCCCGGGCAAGATAACCCGCTGGGAAGTCCCCTCGGGGCCGGGTATCCGCGTCGATTCGGGCGTAACCGTCGGTAGCGTCGTCACACCGTACTATGACCCGATGATTGCCAAGGTCATCTGTTGGGACCAGACACGCGAAGGCGCTATTGCCCGAATGGAAGGGGCATTGCGCGGCATGAAGGTGGAAGGGATACGTACCACCATTCCCCATCATCTTCGCATCCTGGGCAACGCCTACTTCAGGCGTGGCGAAGTGGATACACATTTCTTGGAGCGTAGAATGACACCTGTCGAGGAGGGTTAACGGTGGACGATGACCTGCTCACTGAACAGACACACTCATCGCTGTTGCGCGCCGCTTTAGGCTTTTGGCGAGGGGCCGTCGGGGCGGTGCTCGGTCTTTCCGTGGTGGTCATGTGGGCGTGGAAGGGCCTCGCTTGGGCTCTTTTGGCCCTCATATGCATGTTGCTGGGCGCCATAATAGCCCGCTACAGCTCTCCAATCGAGTAATAAAAGTGCCCTTTGATATCTTCGAGTCTGCACTCCAACAGGACAGACCATGACAGAGGCCATCAACACTCCATCGCGAGGCAAGAGTGGAGCACGGCGGAAAGCCCGTGAGTATTGCCTGGCCTTGCTGTACCAAGCTGACATGGCCAGGCATACGCCCGGCCGCGTCTTTGAAAACGCCGGCACGACCTTGGAGCTGTTGTTTGAGGCGTGGGAGACGTCCGAGGAGGAACGCCAGAAGCTGGAGGCGGAAATCTCGGACTACGGCCGCCGCCTGGCTGAGGCCTATTTCAAGCACGCCAGCGAAATCAACAGCGCCATCGAAGAACTCTCCCACGACTGGGCGCTGGATAGAATGCCCGCTATCGACCGCAACATTCTGCGCATGTCAGCCGCCGAGCTGCTTTATTTCCCCGACGTACCAGTCAGTGCCTCCATCAACGAAGCGGTTGATCTGGCCAAGCAATACGGCACGCCGGAATCTGGCAAGTTCGTCAACGGAATCTTGGGCACGTTCGTTCGCCGTTACTGCCAGGGACGGCTGACTTCCAAGCTGGTGGAACCATGACAGACGGCATACTGACGGTCTCCCAGCTCACCACTTACGTCAAGCAGCTGGTGGAGCGTGACGAAGTGTTGCAGCAAGTGCTGGTGCGCGGTGAAATCGCCAATTTCACCCGCCATTCGTCCGGCCACCTGTATTTTACACTGCGCGATGCCGACAGCCAGCTTAACTGCGTGTTCTTTCGTGGCGAGGCGCTAGGGCTGACATTTGAGCCCCAAGACGGCATGTCCGTGGTAGCCGCCGGCAGCATCACCGTCTATGCGCGCCGCGGCCAGTACCAGCTCGTCGTCCGCTTCATGCGTCCCGACGGCCTCGGCGACCTGCAGGCCCGCTTCGAGGCGCTTAAGGCGCAACTGGAAGCCGAGGGTCTCTTCGAAGCATCCCGCAAGCGACCGTTGCCCCGCTTCCCGCGCTGCATTGCGTTGTGCACTTCGCCGACCGGCGCCGCGGTCAGGGACTTGACGACTATCATAAGCAGGCGTTACCCGTTGGCGCGCATGATTGTGTTCCCTACTATCGTGCAGGGCGAAGCCGCCCCCGCCAGCCTTGTCGCCTCCCTGCGCGAGGCTGACAACCACCCCGACGTGGACGTTATCGTGGTGGGACGAGGCGGCGGATCGCTGGAAGATTTGTGGGCGTTCAACGAAGAGAGCGTGGCGCGGGCGGTGTTTGCCTGCCGCAAGCCGGTGGTCAGCGCGGTGGGCCACGAAGTGGATGTCACGATCTGCGACCTGGTGGCGGACCTGCGGGCCGCCACCCCCTCTGCCGCCGCCGAGTTGGTGGTACCCGACCGTGCCGAACTGCTGTCCAACCTGCGGCTGCAGGGGCGCCGGCTGCAGGCTGCACTCGCACGGCGGCTGCAGGCCGCCCGGGAAAGCCTCCAGCGGCTGGCCTCCCGGGTGCCGTTGCGTGACCCCCGCCGCCTGCTGCAGCCCTGGCAGCAGCGGGTGGACGAAAGCGGCGAGGCGCTGGCGACTAGTGCGCGCCGCTGGCTGCGGCGCTGCCGAGAGCAGACCGAGCGCCTCGCTGAGCAGTTGGCTGCCCTCGGGCCGATGTCGGTTCTGCAACGCGGATATGCAATCGTCCAGCGCCCGGACGACGGCACTGTTGTGCGCCGCCCCGCGCAGGCCCCCGTCGGTACGCCCGTCGCTATTACCGTGGCCGAGGGCGGAATGATCGCCGAGATTACTCAACATCGGCAGCCGGAAAGGGTATGTTAAATCGTGGAAGAACCCCAAGAGTTGTCCTTTGAACAGGCACTGACGCGCCTTGAAGAGATTGTCGAGCAGCTCGATGCGGGGCAACTGACGCTTGAACAAGCCCTGGAATACTTTCGCGAGGGCGCCCGCCTCAAGGAACTCTGTGAGCGCAAGCTGGCCGAGGCCGAGGCTGTCATCGAACAGTATATCGGCCCGGAGCAACATACGGAAACACAAGCTGAGGATCTGAATGACTGATGGGCGATAGCCTTCTGGAAAAAATCAACTCACCGCGCGACCTGAAAAGACTGTCCATGAAGCAGTTGGCCGAGTTGGCTGACGAGATCAGGCAGCGCATCATCTTGACCACCTCCCATACCGGCGGCCACCTGGCTCCCAACCTCGGTGCGGTGGAACTGACCATCGCCCTACACTACGTGCTCAATTGCCCCCATGACAAGTTAATCTGGGATGTGGGGCATCAATCCTACACCCACAAGCTGCTGACCGGCCGCCGTGACCGCTTCGACACCATTCGCCAGCATGGGGGGCTGTCAGGCTTCACCACGCGCACGGAAAGCGAGTACGACCCGTTCGGCGCCGGTCATGGCAGCACTTCCATCTCCGCGGCCTTGGGCTTTGCCACCGCCCGTGACCTGCGCGGCTCCGATGAGCACGTGGTGGCGGTGATAGGCGACGGCGCGCTCACCGGCGGGATGGCGTTGGAGGCCCTCAACCAGGCCGGTGAGACCGCCCGCGCCCTGCTGGTGGTGCTCAATGACAACGAGATGAGCCTCAACCGCAACGTGGGCGCGATGTCCGCTTACCTGTCCAAGCTGCGGGCCACCGTCGA
>JALGVG010000236.1 GCA_029819875.1 Candidatus Zipacnadia bacterium
TGGTAGCCGGCAGCGAGGGTAACACGGGGCCCGGCCATGAGGCCTTGGCTGTACAGCGGGTAGTCTTCCCAGTCAGCAGCATCCTCGGCAAGCGGCAGCCCCGCAGAGGGCTGGTCGTCCACCTGGATGAAAAAACTCTGCTGCTGTATGCCGTCATCCACCATCATAGCGGCCACGGCATACTCGCCGCTGCGCTCGACACGCACGTAAAAGTCTTGGGAGGTGGGTGGATCCTCGGTTACGATCCAGCGCTGTCGGCCCGAGCGGTGATGGACGCCGGCGCGGATGAGCTTGGGCACACTGTGCCTGTCCTGCGGCGGCTGTGTCATTTCCAGTTCAATCTGTTCGGCCGCCGGCCGCCACGTCACGGGCAGTTCCCAGCGCTGGGAGCCGCCGGGATACTCAACCACCACCGCCGCCCACTGCTCGCCGGCTTCCAGGGCATCATCGCGGCCCGTGAGCGTGAAGCTGACCTGGACGGGACTGTCAGGCAGCAGGTCGAATTTGTGCACCGGCGGCTGCACCTGGACGTTGGAAGGAAGATCGGCCCACCTCAGGCGCACCGGCTGGGGAGTGTCCAGCAGGCTGGTCACTTGCACGGCAACCGAACATGGCAGCTCGCCGACCAGGTCGACGCGCTCGGCCTGGACCCACAAGTACAGCGGGCCGCTGTGCTCGAGGACGGAGAGAAATTCCGGGGCCCCCTTGCGCCCCTGGGCCAATCCCTTGCCCCAGCCGCAGTGGAAGCGGCGGGTGTTGTACAGGGCAATGGCCTTGTGCAGGAAGCGGTAATCGCCGCAGATTTCGAAGGCGCAGCCCAGCACGTCCAGGCCGTAACAGATGAACTCGCGGTTGCACAGGGGCAGCTCTTCGACGATGCGCTCGGCAGCCTGTACAATGGCCTCGGCCACCTGGCGGTCGCCGGTCACGCGGTAGTAGAAGACCAATCCCTCGTAGACGATGTAGTTCATGAAGCCCTGGGGTTCGTCTACATTTCGCTTGAGTTGATAGAAGGGGAAGCTTCCGTATTTTTGGTTCTTGAGGATGGCGTCCTTGAAGGCCGTCATGTGCTGCAGGTAGCGGGCATCGTACTGGTACATGTACAGTGCCGCCGCCTCGATAATGGGCCAGCCGACGGTTCGCTCGGCGCTTTGGGAGCGGACGAAGTCAAGATCCATGTTGCGCAGTCGCGCCTCGCCGTTGAGCAATGCAGCCTGCAGGCTGCGCTTGTCGCCGGTCAGGTAGTAATAGTTTATCAGGCCCGTCACCCACGAGTGGGAGCAATAGTCGTAATGGGTGACGTGCTCGGGACCGTTGTGGGTGGACTGGGCGCCGACAAGCGAGGGGTCAGAGTGGTCATGGAGGGTGTCAACGTCCATGCGGTGGGCGGCGGCGATGTCGGCCTCCCGCAGGTCATCGGGATTGCCGCCCCGGATGAACGCCTGGCAAAAGGCCTGGACCAGGTCGTATTCCTGGCCGCCGTAAGAATTGCCGGCCTTATCGCGGGCAGGGTTGTCGCCGCCTAGTGCGCCGCCGAACCAGTCGCCGTAGTTCAGCATTCCATATTCCCAGTCCGCAAAGAAACGGCGGCGATCCTTCTGCCTGATTTGGCGGCCCACCTCGGTCTCATGGTCGTACTTGCGGAAGCGGCACAAGTGGCGGCTGCCGAGCCGGCCCATGGCGCCGGTCTCGTCGTACCAGGCTGCCGGTATGACCGCGGTCAGCGGATATTCAAAGGCCACCGCCGCCGCCCGCACCCGCTCGATGTCGTCATCGTCGTGGAAATGCAGGAGAATGTCGTGGCGCTTGGCCATGCCGCGGTAGGCAGGGAACGGCTCGTCATCGGAAGCAGGCACGAGCACGACTTGGACGCCCTCCGCTGACGCCTGCAGGCGCTTGGGAAAAAGCTGCCACAGGTGTCGGACGGCCACCGCAAGGCGGCCGGCATCTATCCAGTTTTCGAGGTGACCGAGGCCGCGGGTATGTGCCCGGCCGCGGCTGATTTCGTACTGTTGCCGGCTGGTCTGGCTGATACTGACAACCTCGTTGAGAGGGCCGATTACGGGTTCGCTGCCGGCAACGGCAGTCGCATAGCCGGCCGCAGGGTAAGTGAGGGGCAAGGCCAAGGCGATCTCGCGGACCGGGCGGTATTCGACTTCAAAGGTGTGGTCGGGCTGGTCACTGGCGGCAATAACGCAAGTCGGGCAGTCCGGCTGCTTGTTGACAAACGTGTAGCGCACCTTGAAGTCGCTGCGTCCTGCGTATGCCTCGATGCGGCAGATGTACTTGAGCAGCCGCGTGCCGTC
>JALGVG010000072.1 GCA_029819875.1 Candidatus Zipacnadia bacterium
GTGCGGACATGGGGAACCTTGCACCCCGTGGGAGCCAATTGCAGCAACGTTCTGGTGGCAAACGACAGCTTCTTCCGCCTGACGGGCCTCATCCCGTGGCCGGATGACGCTATCAGCGACAGGTCGCCGGTGTTCATGCCCCGCTACCGGCAAGCCGGCATGGAGCGCAAATAGGGTCGGCCACGAAGGGGGCCAGGTGAGCAAGGCGCAGCTAGGTACAAGTGCCGGCGCCCCAGTGTATCATCCCGCGACCTGGCACGAATCGGAGGCGACAGAAGCGGAGAGCAGGAAAAGGCATGTCTATGCGCCGCGACGTATTACCTTTTAGTGCACCCTGCCTTGGTGACGAAGAGATAGCCGAGGTGAACGCTGTCCTACGCTCCGGTTGGCTGACGACCGGCCCCCGCGTGGAGCAGTTTGAGGCCGCCCTGGCCGAGTACCTGGGCGGCGAAGTGCAGGTCGTGGCCGTAAACTCCGGCACGGCGGCACTGCACCTTGCAGTACTGGGAGCGGGGCTGGGCGATGGAGATGAAGTCATAACCACGCCCCTGACCTGGCCGGCCACTGCGAACATGATAATGCTGGCCGGTGCCAGGCCCGTGTTCGTGGACATAGACCGACAGACCCTCAACCTGCTCCCTGACCAGGTGGAGCGGGCGATCACGCGGCACACCAAGGCCGTATTGCCCGTTCACTTCGCCGGCCTGTGCTGCGAGATGGCGGCCTTGGGGGAGACGGCACGGCGCCGGCGGCTTTGCATCATCGAGGATGCAGCCCACGCCCTCGGTGCCGCTTGTCCCCAGGGACAAGCCGGCTGCCTGGGCCTGGCCGGCTGTTTCAGCTTCCATCCCACCAAGCCCATCACGACGGGAGAGGGCGGGGCGCTGGTGACCGCTGACCGTCAACTGGCCGACAAGGCGCGGCTGCTGCGCTTCCACGGCGTCACGCGCGGAGCCCGGGCCCGCATGTCAGGGACCATGGAGTACGAGGTTACGGCACTGGGTTTCAAGTACAACATGCTGGACCTGCAGGCCGCGATCGGGTTGCACCAGCTCGCCCGGGCAGACCAGATGCGGCGGCAGCGGGAGCAGTTGGCGACCCTCTACCGCCGGCTTCTTGGGGAGTTAGACGGCGACCTGCTCGACCTTCCGTCACCGGCGCCGGCCGGGTGGCGACATGCCTGGCACCTGTACGTCGTGAAGCTGAGGCTGGAGCGGCTCAAGCTGGACCGCGCTGCCTTCCGTGCTGCCTTGCGTGAACGCAACATCGCCACGGGACTGCACTACCTGGGCCTTCACCTGCAGCCCCTTTACAGGCGCGAGTTGGGATGCCGGGCGGAAGACTTTCCCAATGCGACATGGGCCTCGGAGCGGGTGGTGAGCCTGCCGCTGTTTGCCGGCATGACCGATGAAGATGCAGCTTACGTCGCCCAGACCGTGCGGGAGGTTTTGAGCGAGAATGCCAGATGAACGACCGGCGGTAAGCATTGTGGTCCCTGTCTACAACGAGGAGCAGTCGCTGCCGGCACTGTTTGCCGCCCTCGACGCGGTGGCCAGCAAATTGCCCGGCCCCGTGGAATATGTATTCGTGGACGATGGCAGCGAAGACCGCTCCCCGCAGATACTGCGCGATTATCAAAGCCCCGCGGCGACGGTGAAGGTGGTGGAGCTGACCTCCAACTTCGGGCAACACGCCGCCGTCATGGCCGGGGTGCTGCAAGCCGAAGGCGACGTGGTAGTCACGCTGGACGCCGACCTGCAAAACCCACCGGCGGAAATCCCGCGCCTGGTAGAGAAGATCGCCGAGGGATATGACGTGGTGGCAGGATGGCGCAAATCGCGGCACGATCCCTTGAGCCGCCGCCTGGCCTCCTGGCTCATGAACCGGGTTGTGGGAGCGGCGACGGGGCACTACTTGCACGATTACGGCTGCATGCTGCGCGCCTACTCGCGCACGGTCGTGGACGCCATCAACCAGTGTCCCGAACACCACACCTTCCTGCCGGTGCTGGCCAATTCGTTCGCCAAGCGGATTGCGGAGGTTGAAGTGTCGCACAATGAGCGCCAAAAGGGGACTAGCAAGTACTCGTGGACGAAGCTGTGGCGGTTGAACATTGACCTGCTCACCTCCCTGACCGCTTTGCCGCTGCACTGGGTGAGCCTCGGTGGTGTCGCGGTCTCGGTCGTCGGGCTGCTGTTCGCCCTCTTTCTTATGATCCGACGCCTGGTAGTGGGAGCGGAGGCGGAGGGTGTGTTCACCTTGTTCGCCATCCTGTTCTTCTTTGTCGGGGTGCAGATCCTGGCCATCGGCCTCATCGGCGAGTATCTGACGCGCATATATGATGAAGTACGCGGCCGTCCCCGCTTCCTGGTGCGCAACATCAACCGTTGCGCTCCTGTCGTCGCCGAAAGCCACATCCAAGCGACCCCAGACGACTCTTCGCCTCCTCGTTGACGGGGAAAAACGAGTCACAGCCCTCGCGGTTGCTTTGCGGAGATGTAAGCATGCGAATAATATGTCTCGCCTATCACCTTATCGGGTACGAGGGCGTACGCTATTTCTTGGAAGAGGCCGGTGACGAGCTGGTGGCAGTCTTCACTCACCAGGACGCGCCGGGCGAGGAAATCTGGTGGCCGTCGGTCGCCGAGCTGGCCTCCAGCCGCGGCGTGCCGGTGCACATGCCGCCGGATATCAACGATCCACAGTGGGTGGAGCACGTCCGCGCCCTCAGGCCCGACTTCATTTTCAGCTTCTGGTACCGGCAATTGCTCGGCCGATCGTTGCTGCAGATTCCACGGGGCGGCTGCCTCAACCTGCACGGCTCACTGCTGCCCGCCTATCGCGGCCGTTCGCCGGTCAACTGGGTGCTGGTCAATGGCGAGAAGCAGACCGGGCTGACGCTGCACTACATGGTTCAGCGGCCGGATGCAGGGGACGTGGTGGCACAGGCGATTGTGCCCATCGACAGCACCGATACGGCGTTGAGCTTGTATCAGAAGATGGCGCCGCTGGTTCGGGTGCTGCTGGGTGCGGCGTGGCCCTTGCTGCGCGAAGGGCAGGCTCCGCGGTTTCCCCAGGACGAGAGCAAGGCCACCTACTTCGGCCGGCGGACGCCCGAGGACGGCTGCTTTGCGTGGGAGTGGCCGGCGCTGCGCATCCACAACCTGGTGCGGGCGGTCACTCATCCGTACCCGGGGGCCTTCACCTACTACCGGGGGAAGAAGCTGTACGTGTGGGCCGCCCGTCCGCTGCCCGGGCTGCTGCCCCCGTACCGACAGCCGCCGGGCACCGTCCAGCAGCTTTCCCACGAAGGGCTTGAAGTCGTCACCGGCGAAGGCAACTTGTTGATAAAACGTGCACAGCTCGAAGGCGACGAAGAAATGACAGGCGACCGGTTCGCGTCCCGTTATGGCATCGAACAAGGCCATGTCCTGCAATGAAGCAATTCGGAGGCAACTATCATGAAGGTTCTAATCACAGGCGGAGCGGGCTTTCTTGGATCACATCTGGCGGACGCATTCTTGAGCAGGGGCGACAATGTTATCTGCCTCGACTCCGGCTCCATTGCCAAGATCAAGCATAACTTCGACAACCCGCGGTTCACCTACGTCCATGACACGGTGCTCAACGAGGCGATGGTTGATTCGCTGGTCGGCCAGGTGGACCTGGTTTATCACCTTGCGGCCGTGGTAGGCGTGGAGCATTACGTGGCCGACCCTTATGCGGTGTTGAATGTCAATATCAACGGAACACAGATAGTGCTCCGTGCCGCCTACAAGCATAACAAGAAGGTGGTTTTTTCCAGCACCAGCGAAGTGTACGGCCGCAATCCCAAGATCCCGTGGTCTGAAGACGATGATCGGGTGCTGGGTTCCACGCGCATAGACCGCTGGTGCTATTCGACCTCCAAGGCGGCCGGCGAACACTTCTGTTTCGCCTACCACAAGCTGGGCCTGCCGGTGGTGGTGCTGCGCTACTTCAACGTTTACGGCCCCCGCCTGGATGCGTTGGATCGCGGCCGGGTGGTGACCATTTTCCTGGGCCAGGCCCTGCGCAACAGGCCCATTACCGTGGTAGGTGACGGTTCGCAGACGCGCTGCTTCACCTACGTTGACGATGCTATCCGCGCCAGCGTGGAAGCGGGATTGCGCGAGGAGGCCGTCGGCAGGATCTTCAACATCGGCTCTGACCGCGAATACACTATCGGCGACCTGGCCGAAAAGATAGTGCGCCTGTCAGGGTCTCAATCGGAGATCGTGTTCGTGCCCCAGGAGAAGGTGTACGGCGACAGCTACGAGGATGTGCCGCGGCGGGTGCCGGATGTCACTTTGATGCAGCAAGTCCTGGGCGTGAGGGCTGAAACTCCGCTTGAAGAGGGCCTGCGCTGCACCATCGACTACTTCCGCAAGCAGTTGGAGGACGACGAAGCCGCTGTGTAAAGGGCAGATCCGGTGGCCGCTACAAGCAGGCCGTAGCGGACAAGGCCGGCCGGCACTTCGCGTACCCGCGGATGTCGCTGCAGTGCCCTGCGCAATCCCGTGTTGCCGCCGGAAGCTGCGGCAGGAAAGCTCGCGACAACCGCGATCGGTGAACATGACACCATGAGCGATGGCATGCGGCATGACAACTGGGGTGAGGGCCTGCCCGGCGACAGCGGAGAGCAGGTCGTAGTCTCCCTGAAGATTGACGTAGACACGCTCCAGGGATACGTTCAGGGCGTGCCCCGACTGCTGCGGGTACTTGACCGCCACCAGCTTGCCGCCACCTTCTGCATCGCAATGGGGCCCGACTGCTCCGGCCGGGCCGTCCGCCGCGTTCTGACCCACCGGGGCTTCGTGTCCAAGATGCTGCGCACCCGCGCACTGCGCACCTACAGTTGGCGCACGCTGCTGTACGGGACCTTGCTGCCCGCTCCGCAGATAGTGGCCCGGCGGCCGCAAATCATCAAGATGCTGCTGGATGCCGGCTACGAGGTCATCCCCCACGGCTGGGACCACGTTGCATGGCATGATTCTCTGCGGCGGTGGGACATGGAGCAAACGCGCAAGCACCTGCAGCGTGCCTGCCGCGCCTTCGAAGAGCATGCCGGCCGCCGCTGCCATGCCTTTGCCGCGCCCGGTTGGCAGGCGACGGCAAACAGCCTGCTTGCCGAGCAAGAGTTGGGGCTGCGATATGCCGCCGACACCCGCGGCTACAGGCCCTTTTTCCCGGTTGTCCGCCGGGGGGAAGATTCCCCTGAGCAGGTTGTGGCGGTGTTGCAGATTCCGACTACCCTTCCCACCCTTGACGAATTGATAAACCGCGCTGACCTGCGTGGGACCGACCTGCTTGCTTACGTGCTTCAGTTGTTCGCCCGTCCGCCGGCGGCCGGCTACAGCGTGCCGCCCTCCTCGCGCTGCCGAAACGCAGGCGGCGATGACCCGGGGACGGCGGCATCCCCTGCAGCAGCGGCCGGCGGGCCGACCATACACGTGTTCACCGCCCACGCGGAGATCGAGGGCGGAAGCCACATCGAATGGTTTGACAAGCTGCTGGCCGGGTTGCGCGCTGGCGGTGTGAAATTCGTGACACTGCAGGAACTTGCCGACCTGGTGACCAAAACGGGGCGTGTGGGGGCGGCATACGTGGCAGACTGCAGTCTACCCGGCCGTGCCGGCACCGTCACATGCCAACAGCAATTCATCGGCGCATAACCGGCTTACCCTGCCTAGGGCCTTCCGCCTGGCCCCGCTCCGCCTTCACGTGGCGAGCCGTACTGGCCGGGCTTGTCCTGGTGCCCGCCAACGTCTACTGGGTCGTGCAAATGGAAAGGGCGCGCTTGACGGCGTGGCCGACGGCGTACTCGTTGTTCTTCAACGCGGTCTTCACCCTCCTGGTCCTGCAACTGCTCAATCTCGGCCTGCGGCGCTTGAAGCCCTCGATTGCATTCTCCCAGGGCGAACTGCTGCTCATCTACACCATGGTATGCATCGGTTCGGCGATCGCCGGAATCGACTTCGTCCAGTCGCTGATGCCCATCTTCACCTATTCGTTCCGCATGGCCAGCCCGGAAAACAAGTGGGACAAGATACTCAATCCCTACATGCCGAAGTGGCTGACGGTGCAAGACCCAAGGGTGATCAGGGGCTTTTACGAGGGTGGAGTATCGTTTTACCGGCCCTACATCGTTGCGGCCTGGCTGCTGCCGGTGGCGATGTGGACCCTCTTCATTGTTGTGTTGGTGCTGGTGATGGTGTGCATCAACGTGCTCATCCGCCGGCGCTGGTTGGACGAAGAGCACCTCGATTGCCCGTTGACCTACTTGCCGGTCGAGTTGTCCCAGCCCCGCGTCGGCCTGCTGGGCCAGGGGCTTTTCTGGCTGGGCTTTGCAATTGTCGCCGCCGTGGAGATATGCAACAGTCTCTCCTTCTATTACCCGGTCATCCCCGAGATAAAGCTGACGCCGCTTAACCTTGCCGAGGTGATACAGGGGCGGCCGTGGAGCGCCATCAAGTGGATGCCGCTGACCTTCTATCCGTTCCTTATCGGCATCGGGTACTTGATGCCCACCGATTTCCTGTTCTCGTGCTGGTTTTTCTACCTGCTATGGAAGGGCCAGTTTGTTCTCAGCGAGGCTTTGGGCATGTATGGTCCCGATCAGCTCGCTCACCTGCCGTATGCCAACTTCCAGGCCGTGGGAGCTTACCTGTTGTTTGCAATCTATTCGCTGTGGCTGTCGCGAGAATACGTAGTGCGCCTGGGCAGGCTCATCTGGGGATTGCCGACCACCTTGCGGGACGACCGGGAACCCCTCTCCTACCGCCTGGCGGCCGCCGGTCTGGTGGGTGGCCTCGCTGCCTTGATCTGGTTCAGCATGGCGATGGGGATGACGTTTTGGGCCAGCGCGGCCGTGTTTTTGATCTATTGCATGTTCAGCCTCGCCATAACGCGGATGCGTGCCCAGTTCGGCACCCCTGTCCACGACCTGCACCACGTAGGCCCCGAGATATTGATAACCTCCGTGTGGGGTACCGAGTCACTGGGGAGAAAGGACCTCATCGGGCTGTCCATCCTGTACTGGTTCAACCGCGCGTATCGCAGCCACCCCATGCCTCACCAGCTTGAGGCCATGAGCATGCAGCAGCGAACCGCGGGCACCTCCAAGGGCGTGGTGCAGGCCGTATTGCTGGCGGCCGTAGTGGGGTCGGTGGCCACTTTCTGGTCTTTCTTGCATATCTACTACGACCTGGGCGCCAGCGCCAAGGGCGGCAGGTTCAACGTGAACACCTTCTACCGGGTGCAAAGCTGGCTGACTGCGCCCAGCGGTCCCCGGTGGGCGACGCTGCCGGCCGTCGCCGTGGGCCTGCTGATCGCCTTCGGGCTGCAAACCATGCGCATGCACTACGTCAACTGGCCGTTCCATCCACTCGGCTACGCGGTCTCCAATAGCTACCAGATGAACCTCGTGTGGATGCCCTTGCTCGTGGCTTGGGCACTGAAGACCACCATCACCAGGTACGGGGGCTACAAGGTCTATGAGAAGTTGAAGCCCGTGTTCCTGGGTTTCATTCTCGCGGACTTCGTCGTCATCAGCATCCTGAACATTATCAGCATTATCCTGCATGTTCCCTGCTACCGGTTCGTGGACTGAGCGGCCCGGCCGCCAGGCGACAGCCCGCTGCCGTGCACCGGCCGGCGCGGCATGCAGTGCTCAGATTGTAAACTCATTTACCCCCGGCTGCAGTTCGCGTTGTTGCCCCTGCCAGGCGAATGTCCCGCTGACGCCGGCCGGCAATACCAGCCGGGCCGCCAACCTCTCACCCTCTCGTCGCAGGCCGGCAGATATCTCGCCCCGCGGGTGGGGCATTGTGCCCTCGATCCACTGCAAGGGACCTAGCCGCGGGGCAATGCGCACCCGGCGGAAGCCTGCGGCAGCGGGCCTGATGCCCAGCAGCGAGGCGAAATAGTGATGCAGCGGATGTGCGCCCCAGCCGTGGCAATCGGACCGCGAGGGCTCAGGCTCCTCGAGGGTGGTCTTGAACCCGTTAGCCTCGAGGTCAAACCACAGCCCCAAGCGCTCGATTATCTTGTCGCCCCGTCCCAGCAGATAATATGTTTCGAACAGGTAGTGGGTGAAGTATATGGTTGTTCGTGCCAGGTCAGGGGCGGTCAGCAGTCCTTCCGCTACCCGGCAGCGGATGTCCTCCGGCAGCAATCCTCCGAGCAGCGCCAGGCATTGGGCATGTTCGCTGAAGCTGTCGCCGGCCATGTTATCGGCAATCAGCCCTCTGTCTTCTTGCCAGAAGTGCTGCAACACGGCGTCCGTGATACTGCGGGCCATTTCACGGTCCCTGTGGGCCAGGTCCGTCTCACCGAATGCCTCCTCCATTTCTGCCTTCTGCCCCAACACCAACGCGAACTGCAGGTTCAGGATGCTGCTGATACCCAGGTCGGCATCGGGCGGTATGCCTCTCGACCAGCCCGGCACCCAGTCGGTATAATTCCAGCCGTTGGGCGCCGCCATCAGCCCCTCGGCGCCTACCAGGCTCCTGAACGCCTCCATGACAGCTCGCACGCCCGGCATCATCGCTTGCACGAAGCTTTCGTCATCCCGCCACAGCCAGTAATCGTAAACCATGCCCACCCACCACAGGGAAAAGGGCGGTATGATCTGAGTTATCCTGCTGGGAAACCGCGACTGGGTAAACCCTGACAGCCGCCTGGAGGCGTCGAACACCGCGATGGCCTTGCGCGGCAGGCGGTCGTCGCCGGTGATTGCATAGGTTGCCAGCACCTCGAGGCGCGTGTCGCCGACATACATGAGCTGCTCGTAGTAGGGGCAGTCCATGTAAGTTTCGTGCGCGCACATCTGCAAGCCACGCAAGGCGATGGGGATAACACGCCCCAGGCGCTCATCGGAGCAACTGAAGCGGCTCTCCATCTCCAGCGGGTAGCGGGTCTCCAGCAACTTGAGGGCTTCTATGGTGACCGGCTCCTGCTTGGTGGTAACCGTTACCTCGACGTAGCGTCCTGCCTGCCACCACAACGGGCGGTACCTGCGGCGCCGGCCGCCGTCGAGGGTGAACCTGTCGCCCGCTCCCCTGAAATACTTCCCCTCAATCTCGCCGCGATTGCCCTTGTGGTGCCCCTGGGGTGCTTCGTACAGCGCCTCCGCCCAGCGCAGGTGCACTGAACCCCCTGCGCCGCCGGAAGTCACCAGCAAGGGGTAGGCGCAATAATAGTCCTGCAGGTCAATGACCGCGGTGCGTGTCGTGTGCGGGGGGATTGTAACAGCTCCACGGCCGGCCAGCATTTCGTCCCACCTGGCCGCCTCCTCCGCCAGGTGACGGGCGGAGCGGACGGGGTACGGATCGTCAGCTTCCACCAGGTAGCGCACGCGGCCGACCTGGCGTTCCTGCTCCATCATCGCCGGAAGCGTTGTCGGCGTCAGCAGCCAATACGGGGGGATTTCATTTTTGACGCCGGCCGCCATCCCCTGCACTATTGTGGTCACTGGCCGGAAGTCTTCCACCTCCCCGTGTTCCCATCCCCAGGGGAACGCCCGGCCGTCAATGTGTATCCTGGCGCCGGTGGCAAAGCCGGTGTACTCGGTAGTAAACTCCACCCCCGGCACCAAGGCTGCCTCCCATGCCGCCGCGCCGGTGGACAATAGCGGATGCCAATCGCCTTCGGCCGCCAGCAGGAAACCCGGCCGCACGGTCATCTGGGCATACGGTGCAATGTCCGCCATCCACCAGCTCAAGGCGACCAGCGTGTGGCGGCCGGCTCCAAGCTCCACCTCGTAGCTGTCAAAGGGCCAGTGCAGGGGATCTCCGCGATGCGGGCCGCGGCCCAGCGGCTGGCCGTCCAGCAGCAGGTAGTAGCGGTTGTCGGCTGAGACATGCAAGCGGGCCGTGCCGGGACGGTTGACCTCAAACTTGAGGCGAAACACAACCACCGACGGCTCGTCAAGCGGGCGCTGAGGATGATCCACCCAACTTGCCGCCCAGTCACCCCGCTCAGGCCATGCCCTGGACATATCAACAAACGGGTCCCGGGTTATCGTAATGCGCGCCATGCAAGCACCCTCCCATGAAGAATTAAGCTGCTTGTGACTGACCGTCGTTGGTGCAATGAGCGGGCACCTCCGTCGCAATGCCAGTATCACCCGCGGCCCTGCCCGCTGTCAAGTCAACCTCCTGTTGCGCGGCTGCGCAGCGACAGCAGTCATCGGCGGTCCGCAGCCTTCTGCCAGCGAGACAACAACTGTTTCTCGAAGCGGGAATGGTGTATAATAAGAGCCAAGAGGCTGCAGCAAGATGAGAAGAAATACGCATCGGCGTCGTTCAATCGGTTTTCTACACCTCTTCAACGCGGTATTGTTGGTACTAGTGGTAACGGCAGCGGCGTTTGTGGCCAGTGTTCTGACCTGCGTCAACCAGATGCTGCCTGCGCGCCTGAATTTGACCAGTTATCAGCCCCGGCTCACCACCGAAATATACTCCACCGAGCGGCATCCTGACGGCAGCGAGACGCACACACTGCTGGCCCGGGTGTTCAAGGAGGAGGACCGCGAGGCCGTCGAATTGCGGGAAATCCCCGTCGCCTTGCGGCAGGCCACTATCGCCATCGAGGACCGGCGCTTCTACCAGCACCGCGGCATCAGTCCCCGTGACATCCTGCGGGCTGCGTGGGCCAACTTGCGCGCCGGCCGGCCGGTTCAAGGCGCCAGTACCATCACCCAGCAGGTCGCCCGCAACATCTGGCTCACTCGTGCCAAGACATACAGGCGCAAACTCAAGGAGATATTGCTGGCCCTGGCCCTGGAGCGCACCTATTCCAAGGACGAGATCCTGGAGATGTATCTCAACGAGGTGTATTACGGCCACGGCGCGTACGGGGTGCAAATGGC
>JALGVG010000237.1 GCA_029819875.1 Candidatus Zipacnadia bacterium
ACCACACGCCGTCGGCTATGTTGTTGAGCCTCCGGATCTGCTCGGCGATCTGGGGTCGGTCGCGCACCTGCCTGAGGTAGTCCCAGTTGGTGGCCGTGTGATCGTATACCACGATGCCTTGGCGATCGAGGTAGCCGATGAGGCTTGCATACAGGTAGCGAAGCGCCTGCTGGTAGTCGCCGGCGGATGCAGCCCCAAAGGCGGCCTCACGCAGTTGCTCCGGTGACAGCCATTGCCCCGCAGCCGAAGATGAGGCTTGTGCCGACGGGCGTGGAGGCTGGAAGGCGCGTTGAATCGTCAGCAGAATGTGAGCGACCAGCGCCGCCAAGGCGCCGATGAGAATTATAACCAGTGCCCAACGCAAGGCCGGCGAAGCGTGCTGCAGGCTGCCGCCCAGCAGGTTACCGAACAGGAAGTCCAGGATTCGCCCAAGGACATCAGTAACACGCTCGGCGAACTTGCTCCACCACTTGGGCACTTGCTGCTGGTACTCGGGCCTGGCCAGGATCCGCTCAATCTGCTGATGCAATTGCCCTGCACCAGGCCTAGGTCGCGTCGCTGCCTGGGCGATACCCACGCAAGCCAGCAGGCTGAAGCCTGCTGTCGACAAGCGCCACGTCCTGCGTTGAAAATGACCTCGTCTCAAAGCCATTGACGGGCTCCTGCTTAGTGATGCGCAACTACAAGCGTACCTGTGGACCGGCAGCTTCAGTCCACGCGTCGGTTGCCGTGACAATTTCGTGCCGTTAGTAGTACTGTCCCATACTGCTTTCAAACCGGGCACCGCTGCGGCCTACGCCCAGCATGCGCTCGTTGGACGGGAAGGCCTTCAGCCCCAGGTTGAGGCGCAGCTCCTTCATTTGCTTATCGTAAGCCAAAGAGGCGACCCAGCAATGCAAGTCGCGCGTCAGTTGGACGCTGATGTTGTCAAGCTCGTGGCTGTAGCCGCTGTAGCCGGTCAGCAGTTGTATGCGCCACCACTTGTGCCAGCGCCAATCCAGGTCCATGGTGGCGCGCGTCAGTTGCGAGCGCTCTATGTCGTAGTTGGCCACCAACGCCATGTAGTACCTGTCCCTGGCAGCGGTTATCCAGCGGATGCTGGCCGGCCGCCACTGAGACCGCGACAAGCTGTAACCGGCTTGAAGCTGCACCTTGCTGGAGGCTGCTGTCATGACCTCGTAGCGCAGCAGCGCATCACGCCACCGGCCATTGATAATGTCCAGGCCGGTGGATAATTCTAGGCGCGAGTGCTGAGGCGAAAGGCGTATCGCCTCAAAGTAGATGTCGTTGCGGCGGCCGCTGTAGTCCAGCCGCAATGGTGCAAAGCCGCGCGTGTTGGCGTAATTGTAGCGTAACCGCGTGTGCCAGTGCGAGCCGAAATCCCGGCGCACCTGGGTCAAGAACCTGGTAGCATACTGTGCCGAGCCGTCGTCGTAAAAGCTCTGGCGGAACTGCAGCTCATGGCGCGCCCGCAAGTCGCCCGCCAGCCGGTATTCATGGCCCCCGAACCTGCCGTCCACCGCCATGCGATATACCTTCGTGTCATCCGGCAATTGCAAGAAACGCCCTAGGTACAGGGAAACGCGGCTGTCCAGCCGTCCGAACAGGTTGAGCGCCGCAACCCGGTCACTGTCGGTGCTGACAACCAGTGCAGGTACCCGGTTGAGTGAAAAGCGGCCCGCATCCCCCGTGTACCGGTCGCCGTCAAGGTCCCATCGATTCTGGTACAGCCATTCCCAGTCAATGACTGTCCCGCGCCTTCTCCAGCGCAGCTCCGTCTCCAACTCCTCGTCGCTGGGCTGATCGGCGCCGAAGCTGGAATCGCGCATCACACTACGCAGGGTCCAGCGATTGTTTGCCGGCCCCAGCTCTTGCCTGAAGTTGAGGGTGAACCGGTCACTGGTGCTGTAACTACCCCTGCTCAACGACCGCTGCAATCCAAGCTCGGTGCGCGTGTTGCCGGCCTGGCGGTTGAGCGTGAAGAGGCTTGCAAGCGTGGAGGTGTTGCCGAAATACCCGCTGTTGGTCTGGTAGCCTGCGGAGAAGTCGGAGCGCAATGTGCTGCTGATTTGGTACCGATGCGTGATGCGGGTGGTGAGAGCTCCGTAGCTTGGTTCCAGGAAGATGGAGCCCCTGCCGAACTGCCGCGCTGTGTCAATGGTGTGGTCAATGCCCAGACCGATACCCCGCTTTTGGGTCAGGTGCAAGCGCAGGAACCCCTCCCCCGCCTTGCCGGCCAGGTACAGGTAAGCAAACTTGGCATAATACCCCTCCATGGCGTTTTGACCGATTTCTGGG
>JALGVG010000238.1 GCA_029819875.1 Candidatus Zipacnadia bacterium
AGTCCAGATTATCGCCTGCATCTTCGGCCAGAACATGATGCCTGTCCACGACCAGTGCAGGCCGTAGGCGATCCAGGCAACCGCCAGCAGCACTGCTGCAACCAGCGCACCGTGCCCGGCGGGCCGCAACCGGCGGCACAGGATGAAGGCCCCAACCAGCAGCCCCACAACAAGGCCGGCCAGCGAAGGCAGAAACAGGACCGGGTACAGCCTGCGATAGACATATTCCGGCCACAGTACGTGGCCGCAGCGGCCGCCGCTGACTAACGCCGCCACGCTGCGCAGGCCGGGCGTAATCCACACCGGGTAGAGGGAACAATGCAATCTGGTGTAGCCTGCGGTGGTCAATTGCGGCCAGCGCTCGGCTACCTGCTTGAGTGTGAGAACCTGCATGCGCGGGTCAGTGGAAACCTCAACAACAAGTTTCTCCAGCTCGGCAAGGCTGAGGCCGTTGGGGATAACCCCTGCCTCCTGGATCTCGAAGGGGTGGAAACAAAACACTATCAGGCACAGGTCGTCATGGGTTCGCGCGGCCTGCAGGGCCTCGGATATCTGCCAGAAGGCCGCCGTCGCCGGCACGTAGGCGAGGCGCCGGTCATAGGGGAGCTGGTGGACTTGTCCTGACAGGATCGGGATGTTCAGGTCGGCAAGCAGCCTCGTGGTTGTCGCGTCATACTGGAAGTACGGCGGCACGAAAACGTCTACCGGCTGCCCCAGCCACCGTTGCAGTGCCTGTTTGCCCTTGCGTATCATCTGAAGTTGTTTACCCTCGGGCACGCCGGCAAACTCAGAGGCTCTTGGCCACATCCCCAGGTCGCGGTGCGCGTAGCCGTGGAGGGCAGGTTCCACCGTACCGTCAGCTATGGCCTGCCGCAGGAACTGCAGCCTCTCGGGAGATGAATCCAAGGGACGCTCTTCGGCATCAGGAGCATTCGACGATACCGAGAAAGGAATTACCCCCACGTCGACAGTCAGCTTGTGGCGGCGGAAGATCTCGATGATGGCCTTCATCACCGGCCACTCACAGCGAAACTTCCCCGCCGGGTCGGCGGCCCGGTAGTCGTCGCAGCGGAATACTACCAAAATGGGTTGTTGAGCCGCGCACCGTGCAGGCGGTGATGCCGTCAACGGCACAAGGCACAGCAACAACGACACGGTCAGCCGGCGCATGGCTTATAATATAGGACTGCCGCCCTTCGTTCGTCAATGTACACAATCCTGGGAGAGACGATGAGCCTTTGTCCGGGGACAAAGGGTACCGCCTACCCACCAGCGAATTAACGAACAAGGCCACTACTTCTTGGTGCGATAATCAGGCTTGATAATCCTCAACAGCAGGTGCCTGCAGAGACGTTTCTTCGCTAACGACCGGAACCGGTGAGGTCTATGTCATTTGATGCAGTAGTCGGTCATGAACAGGCCATCGCAGTATTGCGCCGCGCTATCGCCAGCGGTCGCCTTGCGCCGGCCTACCTGTTCGTGGGTGCCCCCAACGTGGGTAAAACGCTGGTGGCCATGGAAGTAGCCAAGACCATCAATTGTCCGCACGTCCGACAGACGCCACAAGGTCCGGACAGTTGCGGGGAATGCGACTCTTGCCTCAAGATTGAGAAGGGCATTCATCCCAACGTGCGCCTGATCCGGCCCCAGATGAAGTTGCAGGCAGAGGCCAAGGCGGCCGACAAGAGCGCTGACAGTCGGCAAAGACGCGCGGACGCAAAACAGACAAGTGATGAGCATACACAACAGAACCGTGACCAGGATGCGGAACACAAAAGCGACGAGAGTGCAGAAGAGGTGGTGATCGAGGGTTCATTGATCACACTTGACCAGGTCAAGGAACTCACCCGCATGGCCCACCTCAAACCGGTTGAGAAGGGCCGCAAGATCTTCATCATCGAAAGCGCAGATGCTATGAATGTGCACTCTGCGAACCACATGCTAAGGACAGTGGAAGAGCCGCCGGGCGATACCACCTTCATCTTGACCACCTCCCGCCTGCCCCGCATGCTTCCGACAATCGTCTCGCGGTGTCAGAATATCCGCTTTCATCCAGTGCCTGCCAAGGACGCCGTCCCGGCCTTGCGGTCTATGCACCCGCGCATTGCCCCGCAAACAGTGGAAGCAGTGGTGGCTTTATCGGGGGGGCGTTTCGGATGGGCGCATACCATGCTGTCACGGCCGGTGGTCATGCAGCAACGGCAAGCACTCCTGCAGTTGGCCCTCAGCTTGCCGGGCCGGCGGATGTTCGAGGGTATGCGCCTGGCCGAGGATATTATCGAAAT
>JALGVG010000073.1 GCA_029819875.1 Candidatus Zipacnadia bacterium
CTGGCCGCCGGCGCGGCTTCAACACCTGCCGTGGCCAGCGGCAACCTTGCACTCTCCGTGCGGGACGTCGGCGAGTATGCCTGCTGGCCGTGGGAGAAGCCGGGCACTCCCATTGAGCCAGGTTCGCGGGCCGACCGCGTCCGGGACTTGACGTTCACTGTCGCCTCCATCAACCTCAAGGACGACATGACCGATGAGTTCCTTGCTCACTGCCGCCAGATAGCAGCCTGGGGCCGGCAGCAGGGCAAGAAGTTCCTGCCGCGCCTGTACTTTTGGGATGGCAGAGACCGTTACGATGGCCCCATGCGCGACATCGAGGTCTACTGGAAACGATTGGACCGTTTCTTGTCTGCCATGGACTTGCGCGACTTTTATGGCATCGTGCTGGCAGAGGAAAACGTCCATTACGCCGGCCGCCCGCAGGTGCTCACCGAACTCTACCGGCGTATCAAGGCCAAGTACGACGTGCAGGTGTGGCAGTGGTACTCGCCGGTGCAGGCCGTGCCCGGTTCCGGTGGCTGGATACCGGCCGACGGGTGGGTGATCGACCCCTACATGCTGGGCAAGCGAGCCTTCCGCCAGTATGTCCGCAAGTACATCATAGCCGGCAAGCCTGTTGTCATCATGCCATGGGCCGCGGACATGGGCAACAAGACGCGCGACCGACAATGGCTTGCCAACGCCCGCCGCCAACTTGAGGTGGCCGTCGAGTTCGGCTTGCCCGTCGCCTTCTTCTGGGTCAAGGGCACGACCTGTTACTTCGGCGGGGACAGGAACGCCACCGAGACGCTCATTGACAAGGCCAACCAGATGGTGTGGAAATACATCCGGCGCGTACGCGCCTTCCCTGCTGACTTCACCGGCTTTCCCTCGGCCGACCTGGCAACAGTGCCGCCGGTTATCCTCACTCCTGACGATGAGGGGGTGTTCGTCTACACCGACTGGTTCCGCACCTCCCGCCTGGTAGATGATGCCTCCGCCACCGGCTTCAGGGACCTGGTGCTGGACGGGGTTACACTCAAGGCCCGTGGCTTCAATGGCCGGCCCACTGGGGCGACTTTGACCTATTGCTTCGCCTGTACGCCGCCTGCGAAGGCGCCCCGAGTGGAACTCACCGCCCGCATAAACGCGGTGCTGAAGGGCAGCGTAAAGATCGAGCTGTCGCCGGATGGGCGACACTGGCCGGTCAGTGTGTACGAGAATCGGCAGGGCGAACACCGGCTGGTCGTCGAGGCGCCCGGGTGTGCGCCGTTTGACCGACTGGACAAGTTCCGGGTCCGAATATGGATGACCGGCCTGCCGGGGTCCATCACCAGGCCACCGGTGCAGATATCTGACCTGCAGGTTAGGGCCGCCGTCGCCGAAACTGCCCGGCGGTAACCGGCAACCGAGCCGTTGCGGTGGGCTGCACCCGGTCCACATAGGGAAGAGGGGCAACAGCTATGCGGTTGGTTCTCTCGCCGCCGTCGCCGCAGTGCACCTTGCTGGTCGGATACACGCTAGCCGTTGCTACTACCTGATTGCCCCTTGTGCCGTTATGCCGTACAGGCAGGCTATGTCGTGCGAGGCCGAGCTTTGGTACCGCACCCTGATCCAGAACCGCCGAGCGCCCGCCACCCGTCGAAGGCGAACTTGAACCCTTCCCAGCGATGACCCTTCTGGGCGCCCAGCACGTAGGTGACACTGCCGCTTGCGCCTGGGCGCAGGCACAGCCCCCAGGTGCCGCTGTAAAAACCGGCCACGTGGCCGTGAAGGGCGGCATTGCCCCCCAGGTTGTACCGGTCGGAATACTCAAATTCGCCTGCAGGCAGGTCGGCGAGGTCAAGCGTGTAGGCGGCAAGCTGTTTTTGTGCCCGCGCCTTGAACCTGTCCAGGGCGCTTTCGGCAAAGGCATGTGTTCCCCGCAATTCGTCAAAGTACGCCACGTACTGTTGCCAGGCACGCTTTGCCCGCTGCTTGTTTTCGGCCGTCGGATCCTTGCGGCAGGCGGCTTGGGCCTCCATCGCCTCCAGGTGCAACTCGGTGTAGCGCCATCCCAGTTCCACGAAATGCAGCCGTGCCAGGATCTTGGGGTGATACTGCGCCAGCGCCTTGGCTTGCTCCAGCCACGCTCGGCAGCGTGCCCGCAGGTCGGGTGGATAGATCTGGGGCAGGTTGAACTCGTCGCCGCTCCAGTACCGATCGGGACCGCCGGACGTTTCCAATGCCATGTAGAACTTGCGCATCGGCTCCTCCGCCGGCCCGTAGAACAGCCGGAAGAACTCGTCCATCATCGCCTCGACGTCGGTCGTGTGGTCCCACCACAGGCGGCTGAATGCATAGTACAGCAGGTGATTCGTTGCCCAGCGTTGTTCGGTCTCCGAGTAGAAACCGCTGATTCCTATCTTCTTGTAGTACGGGATCTCTTCCCGGAGCCGGTACAGCGTGATAGGGAGCGCTTCCAGCCAGTTGTAAAACCCGTAATACTCGTATATGCCGTGGCGCGTGGCCATCTGCGCCCAGGCGTCAAGCTGTTTCTTGAACAGTTGCCCCCGTCCGGAATTGGGATTGAGGAAGCTGGCACCGTAGTTGTAGCAGTAGTTGGTCTCCTCTATAAGCACGTTGGGACGTGGCTTGATCCAGCTTGGCGGCCCGGCCGCACCGGCATATATGTACACCATCAAGACCGCCTTCGGATACTTTCTTTCCACCCGGTCCGCAATCTGGTTGATGGCCCACAGCAGTATATCGGCGTGGGTCGTCGGGTCCCTGTCATCAATAGCCCGGCATTTTTCGCACTGGCACCAGCCGTGGCCGTCGTTCTGGGTCAGGTCAATGAACATTATGGAGGGGTCCTCGGCCATCTTGGCCGCACCCTCCATCGCGTACTCGGTGAGCTTGTCTATTACCTGGGGGTTGCTGAGGCATAACTGGCCGTACGGCACGCGCTTGCCGCCGATCTCGGGGAACCATTCCGGGTGGGTTGCAAAGTACTTGCTGGGCGGAATGATGTGTTGCCAGTTGTGCCCCGACCCGACCTTGGTGTTCGTACCCCCGCGCTTGGCCATGAAGTCCTCGTAGCCCTTTTCCGCCACCGGCCACACCCAGAAGTTCTGGTGATTCTTGGTCAGCCAGTCTTTGACCGCCAGGTTCCATTGCAGATCACCAGAATCACCGCCCCCCATGGCGTGGCGCCGCTCAAACGACGGCTCGCGCGCAACGTGCATCCGCTCCAGCCAGATGTTGCTCAGATGGGGCGTCACCTCGCCGATTTCGCCCGGCCAGTACCACCGGTACCCGATGTACTCCAGGAAATTATATGCCGCATACACGACACCTCGCGGGCCACCCCCGGCAATGATGAGATGGTTGTTGCTGGTGCGGTTTACGATCCCCTCGGGGCCGAGCTTGAGCTCCTTGTGGAACGCGGTTTCGCCCATCCGTGCCAGCTTCGTGGTGAGGCTGACGACGATGGCGGGCTCTTCAAACCCCGCCGGTCCCTCTTCAAGCGCCAATCTGGCCCCGGTGGCCTTCAGAATATACCTCTGCAGTTCCTGGGCGGCGAAGCGCTCCTGGAGTGTCGCGTCGTCAGGGATGTGTATGGAGGCTACGGGATGGCCGTCGCGAACGATGACCACTGACGCCGGCGCCCCGTTGCACCCCAACATCAGTAATACAACCCCGATAACAAGACTCTTATGCATGGCGGCTCGTCCTCCCGGCTGGGATATGATGCGAACAATCCTCAACCTTATTGTCTATTGTCCTTGGTTATCCGTCGGTTGGTTTTCGCTGTGTGTTATCTGAACACCTTCTCGCTCCGGCGGAGGGAATGCAAGGGCCGGGCGGCGAAACTATCCGCATCGGGGAAAATACCGTCATGGCACCTGCTGGTGCCGCAAGCAAAGGATGAGGGCAAATGCGAGGGCAAGTCGTCACTCGTCCCCTGCAAATCCAAGAGCCGACCGGCATCGACCGCCGCGACTGGCCGGTGACCGGCGGCATCCCGTTCGGGCAAGGTGAACTGCACTCCCTCGACCATATGTGCCTCGTTGACGAACAGGGCCGACCACTGCCCGCCCAGGTTTGGGAGCTGTGCCGCTGGCCGGATGGCTCGATTCGCTGGGCCGGCGTGCACCTGCCCGTATCCGTCCCCCGCCAGCAGTGCCGCGAGCTGCAGTTGCAGTTCGGCGATAGTGTAACCGGCTCACAGCCGGCCGCGGCGGTTCACGTGGATATCTGCGAGGACGAAATAAACATCGAAACTGAAACCCTTGAGCTGTCTATCCGCAAGACGCCGCTGCAGTTCAGTGGCCGCCTGCGTGGTGGCCCCCCGCTCATTGAGCCTGCTACACGCGACGGCTTCTGGATTACCGACACGAGCAACAAGCGCTATTGGGCCGCCGTGGAAGCTGTCGAGGTGGAGGTCAACGGCCCGCTGTATGTCCTGTTGCGCCTGACGGGCACGCACGTGGCCGCGGACGGCACAACCTTGTTCGACTTCATGCTGCGCCTGCACCTGTTCGCCCTTGCTCCCTGGATAGAAGCGGATTACACCTTCATCAACCGCGAAGACGCCCTCGACACGGACGTGGCCGAAATCGTCTTCCAGGCTTCCTTGCCGCCGCGAGCCTGTCGGACCGCCCTGTGCGGAGCATACGGCTCGCTGCACGAAAGCGCCGAGGGATTCATCATTGAAGCAGGCCCGCCCGTCAACCTCACCGGCATCTATCCCAACGCCGATGTCTTGGGCCCCGGCGGCGAACCGCTTGGGCTCAAGGCGCACGGCTGGGCTGATCTGAGCGGCGAGGACGGAGGTGTTACCATTGCGCTGAGGGACTATTCAGAGAATTACCCCAAGCGAACGGTCGCGGCGGACGGCAAGTTGCAGATGCATTTGTGGCCCGCCTGCGCCGGGGTGTTTCGCTTCCACCAGGGCATGGCCAAGACCCACATGATGATGCTCTACTTCCATCCCCACTCCGGGCGGCAAGCCCAGGCCAGCCAGATGGCCCACGGCTTCAATGAGCGCCTCGTTTTCACGCCTCTGCCGTGGTTCCTGGAGACCATGGTCTTCGGTGAGGTGTTCCCCTACTCCCCGCACAAGTACCCGCAGATAGAGCGTCGGCTGCGCGATGAATTCATCGCGTGGGAAGACGGCAACCGCGCGTTCGGGATGCTGGATTGGGGCGACTTCCCCCAGCTTGGCAGCGAAGGGCGCGAGCACTTCATGGGCAACAACGAGCACGACTTCATGCACGTGGTATTGCTGCAGTGGATGCGCACCGGCGAGCGCAAGCTGCTGCGGGCCCTGGATGCCTCCGTCTACCACACCTTGGACGTTGACACCGTGCACCACAATACACAAGATCCCGAGCAGGTGGGGGGCGTGCGCACACATGCCGATGAACATTGGAATTATGCCGGCACCCAGTACGTAAGCCCCTCGCACATGTGGGCGGAAGGGCTGGCCGAGTATGCGTGCCTGTTCGCGGGCCGGCGCGCATTGGAGGGAGCACGGGGGATTTGTGACTACCTCGTCAAGCTGGACGAACAAGGCTTTCCGTGGCCGGGGGGCGAGCGCACTTCAGGGTGGGCTTGTGTCTCCCTTATACCCACCTACGAGGCGAGCGGCGACCACCGCTACTTGGACACCGCCCGCCATATCATTCACTGTTCCATGCCCCAACAAAACGAGGACGGCAGCTTCTTCAGTTGGGGGGCAGCCAAACTGGGCTTCCACGATAGCACCTGCCCGATGCAGGTGAGCATCTATGCCACGGGGATAATGTACTACCTGCGTTGCGTGGAGGATGAGGCCGCCGCCGGCTGCCTTTTGCGGATTCTGGACTGGCGCATTGAGCATGGATGCTTCCCCGACGGCACCAACATCTACATTGAGCACTGGGACTACCGCAGGTCCCGTTCAGGCGGCGACCTGCGCGAACCGCTGGGCTTCGCCTACCGCCTGACGGGCGACGACAAGTACATCCGCTTCGGCATGCGCGACCACGAGCGCTGCTTTTCCGGCTACCCGGGCGAGATGCTCAATACCTGGTCATGGGGCTATAATCCTGCCACCCGGAAGGTGGCAACCGTCTTCGGCCACACCTTGGCCGCCAACTGGCGCGGCAATTTTCGTTTCATGTACTGGGCTGACAAGGCGGGGCTGCTCGAAGATCTCCGACCACTGTAGAACCAAGAGACAAAGACACCCCGGAACGCGCACATTCCGGGGTGTCTGTATGCCGGCATTTATGGTACGGCTCGATTGCCCGCGGCGGCTAGGTCAGCATCAGGTCGTCAAACGACTTGCCCGCCGGTATCATCGGGAACACGTTCTCTTCCTTGCTGACCTTGAAGTCGATGAAACAAGGCCGGTCGTCCACCTCCATGGCCTTCTCGATGGCGGGGGCGACATCCTCCGGATCGCTCACCTTGTAGCCGACCCCGCCGTAGGCATCCAGCAGCTTCACGAAGTCCGGCACGTCGCAAATGCTCACGAAGCTATAGCGCTTCTCATAGAACAGGTCTTGCCATTGACGCACCATGCCCAGGTAGCAGTTGTTGAGGATTGCCACCTTGACAGGTAGTTTCTCCTGGATGCAAGTGGCCAGTTCCTGGATGCACATCTGGATAGAGCCGTCGCCGGCGATGTCCCACACCACCTTGTCAGGGTTCCCCACTTGGGCGCCGATAGCCGCCGGAAAGCCGTACCCCATCGTGCCCAGCCCGCCGGAGCTGAGGAAATGTCGCGGCTTGTCCACCTTGTAATACTGGGCAGCCCACATCTGGTTCTGGCCCACCTCGGTGCTTATGATCGCCTCACCGCCCGTGATCTTGTAGAGCTGTTCCACGACATATTGCGGCGCAATGCCGTCGCTGGGCGTCTCGTAGCGCAGCGGGTGGCGCGCCCGATAGTCCTCCAGTTCCGCTTCCCATGCGCCCGGCGACCGCGGCTTGACCAGCGGCACCAGCATCTCCAGCACCTGGCGGGCATCCCCGCAGATGGCAATGTCAGCCTTCTTGATCTTGTTCAGTTCCGCAGCGTCCACGTCAATGTGGATAATTCGCGCCCCGACGGCGAACTTGCTGGGATCACCGGTCACCCGGTCGTCGAACCGCGCGCCGATGGCGATAATCAGCCCCGCCTTGTTGAGGGCATAGCTGGCGTATGCGGTGCCGTGCATCCCCGGCATGCCGAACGACAGCGGATGAGTTTCGGGGAACCCGCCCTTGCCCATCAAGGTGTGCACCACGGCGATGTTCGCCTTCTCGGCCAGCTGTTTGACCAGATCGCAGGCACCAGACGCTATGACGCCTCCGCCGATGTACAGCACGGGCCGCTCCGCCTCGGAGATCCACTCCGCGGCCTTGCGAACCGCCTCCTGATCCACGGTCACCGGCGGCCTGTAACCGCGCAATTGCTCAATGTGGCGTTCGGTGAACGTACACTCAGCGGCGCTGACGTCAGAGTGAATGTCAATCAGCACCGGGCCCGGCCGCCCGCTGCGAGCGATGTAGAACGCCTCCCTGACGATATCAGGCAGGTCTGCGACGTTCTTGACCAGATAGTTATGCTTGGTAATCGGTATCGTCACGCCCCAGGTATCTGCTTCCTGGAACGAATCCTTGCCGATAGCCGTCGTCTTGACCTGTCCCGTAATGGCGACCAAGGGCACTGAGTCCATGTATGCAGTGGCAATACCGGTCACCAGGTTCATCGCTCCCGGGCCGCTGGTGGCGATGCAAACACCTACGCGGCCGGTGGAGCGTGCGTAACCGTCTGCCATGTGCGCAGCGCCCTGCTCGTGGCGGGGCAACACGTGGCGGAAACGCCCGTCTGCCACTGCATGGTACAACCTGTCATAGATTGGAATAACCGAGCCTCCTGGAAATCCGAACATCACCTCCACACCCTCCTCCTCGAACACCTTCAATATAGCATCCGCCCCGATCATTTTGTTTGACATGAGCCTGCCTTACCTCCACAAGAATTGTCTGTTGCTTGCGGTATGTCTTGGCCGCCGGCCTCCTCACTCCATTACCGCACCCGTCCCCGCACTGTGCACAAGCTTGGCGTAACGCGCCAGCCAGCCTTTGGTGACCTTGGGCGCCGGCGGCGTCCATGCCGCCTTGCGCCTGGCCAGTTCATCCTCCGGCACCAGCAGATTCAACTGCCTGGCGTCCAGGTCCATCGCTATCTCATCGCCGTCTTTTACCAGTGCCAGCGGCCCGCCCTCGGCCGCCTCCGGCGATATGTGGCCGATACACGGCCCCCGCGTGCCGCCTGAAAAGCGCCCGTCCGTCAGCAATCCCACCGAGTTCTCCTTTCCCATCCCCGTCAACGCGGCGGTCGGGTTCAACATCTCCCGCATCCCCGGCCCGCCCTTGGGGCCCTCGTAGCGGATAATGCACCATGACCCGTCCGGCACCTCGTCGGCGAGGATCGCCTCGTATGCGGCCTCCTCGCTGTCAAAGCAGAGTGCCTTGCCCGTAAACTTCCGCATCTCGGGGCTGACCGCCGATTGCTTGATTACGGCTCCGTCCGGACACAGGTTGCCTCGCAGTATCGCGATGCCCCCGCTGGCGGCATACACATTGTCCAGCGAGCGGATGACATCGTCGTTGACCACCTCGCCGGCCGCTGCAATCTCCTTGATGCTTCGGCCGCTGACGGTCGGGTTGTCTTCTATCAACTCTTGCAGCACGTTGAAGACCGCCGGAATGCCTCCGGCGTAGTCGAGGTCCTCCATCATGTAATCGCCTGCCGGCCGCAGCTTGCAGATCTGCGGGGTGGCCTGGCTCAATTCATCGAACACCTCCAGCGCCAGTTGCACCCCGGCATCGTGGGCGATGGCCGGAATATGCAGGACGCTGTTCGTCGAGCCGCCCAAGGCCATGTCCATGCGGATGGCATTGCGAATTGCCGCCGCGGTCATGATCTGCCTGGCCGTTATTTCCTCCCTGACCAACTGGACGATGCGTTCGCCGCTTT
Source organism: Candidatus Zipacnadia bacterium (assembly GCA_029819875.1). Taxonomy (GTDB): domain Bacteria; phylum Armatimonadota; class Zipacnadia; order Zipacnadales; family Zipacnadaceae; genus JALGVG01. The sequence continues at coordinate 8,978 of JALGVG010000073.1, forward strand.
CGTAGGCGATCCGCTGCTTGCGCGCCGTGCCGGCCAATGCCGTAGCACAGCCGGGCAGGCTCATGCCCATCGCCTCCGTCACGCAGGCCATCGTGTTTGCGGTGTACAGGCCCTGGCACGACCCCGGCCCCGGGCAGGCCTCCAGCTCCAGTTCGTACACTTCTTCCATGCTGATAAGCCCGGCCTGGGCGCGTCCTACCGCCTCGAACGTGTCGCGCACCAGCGACAGGCGCTTGCTGCGCAACCGCCCCGAATGCATCGGCCCGGCCGTCACCACGATGGCCGGAATATCCAGGCGCCCGGCCGCCATCAACATCCCGGGAGTGATCTTGTCGCAGTTGGTCAACAGTACGACGCCGTCCAGGCCGTGTGCTTCGCACATGCTTTCAACCACGTCCGCGATCAGCTCGCGCGATGGCAGTGAGTAAAACATCCCCTTGTGGCCCATCGCTATTCCGTCACAGATGGCCGGCACACCGAATTTGAACGGCGTACCGCCTCCTGCGGCGATGCCCAGCTCGATGGCCCGGGCCAGGCTCTGCATTCCCACGTGCCCGGGCACGATGTCACTTGAGGCATCGGCGATGCCGATAAAGGGCTTTTCCATCTGCCCCCGGGTGATGCCGCAGGCATGCAGCAGTGCTCGCGTGGCCGCCCTGGTTATGCCCTTCTTTACAGCGTCACTGCGCATACTTTTTCATCTCCTTTGAAAATGTTCCGCCCACGATACGGCAGCCATAATCCAAAAGGCCTTTCGCCCCAAGGGACGAAAGGCCTGTTTGTTCCTCTCGCGTTACCACCCAAGTTCCGCCATTCGGCGGCTCTCTGGCGCGCTAACGGGCGTTCCCGGCCACACCTACACATCAGCCTGCACGGTTGGCCGACTTCAGCGTGGCGGCTCCGGAGCGACCTTCGGCAGACATCCGTACCGGCACTCTCACCTTCCCGCCGGTTCGCTGTGACGAATGCACCCTGCCTACTCTTCTCCCTCGCAGCCTTTGCTCGCTATGTTGTCCAGTTTGGCAAACCTAAGTATAAACTATTTGCCCTCCGTGGTCAAGTACCAACACCGGCAGTCGCCGTCTCGCGGTAGTGTCCACCCCCGGTGGCAGTTGACTTTTTGGCTGTGCTAGGCTATTCTATCACTTGGCTTTTTTGAACGGCCTGTTAGCCTCTACAAGGGAGATTGTCTGCCCGCCGCGTGCCCTTCGTTGCTCCTATGCAGGAACCAGGGCAGGGCCCGCGAGCATTGGAAATACCGGGTTTCAGCCCCCAAAGCCATGTGCGCGGCGTCGGGTGTCTCGCCTAGTTGTCTCAGGCAACCGGTTAAATCAATTTCGAGCGGAGTGATACGCAATGCCTATTGTGGACTCTTCAACCAACACGGTCGTCAAAGACTACACCGTGGAGGAGCTGGTGGAAAAGGCGCGGGAGATGCGGGGCTGGAACATGATCGCGCTCACTGCTGCCGGGTCAGGCCATACAGGCGGCACGCTCTCGATAATGGACATCGCCGCCGCCCTGTACTTAAAGCACATTCGCCATGACCCGCGTAACCCGCAGTGGGAGGACCGGGACCGCGTCATCTGGTCGGCCGGCCACAAGGCGCCCGCCCTTTACGTCGCCCTGGGAATGGCAGGCTATTTCGACGAGCGGCCGGTGACCTTCCATAACGAGCCCCTGGAGGGCTTCGAAGACGTCAAGGGCATTGAGCAGGTAGTGTTGCTGCGCAAGTTCGGCTCCGGCTTTGAAGGACACCCCAACCGCCTGGAATTGCCCGGGGTGGAGCTTTCCGCCGGTTCCCTGGGCCAGGGGCTGGGGGTAGCTTGCGGTTGTGCCCTGGCCGCCAAGCTTGACGGCAAAGACTACAAGGTCTACGTCATCATGGGCGACGGCGAGCAGGACGAAGGCGCGGTCTGGGAAGCAGTGATGTTCGCTGCCCACCACAAACTGGACAACCTCGTCAACATCATTGACCGCAACAGGCTGCAAATCGACGGACCCACCTCCGACGTGTTGGATATCTCCCCCCTTATCGCCAAGTACAAGGCCTTCGGGTGGGAAGTACTGGAAGTGGACGGCCATGACATGGCCGCAATCCTCGAAACACTCAAGACCGCCGATGCCATCGAAGGCAAGCCGGTTATGATACTCGCCCACACCATCAAGGGCAAGGGTGTCGCCTATGCCGAGAACGTAGTGGGATACCACGGCATTGCGCCCAAGGGCGGCCGTTCGGGCGCCGAGTCGCTGGATGAAGCCCTCGAGTCACTTGGCGTTACCGACCTCTTCCCGCCCTCGCGTGTGGATGAACTGCTGCAGATCGCCGATCGTTACCAGGCCGTCATTGACGCCCGCGTGGATGCAATGGTGCCCAAGTTCAAGCGTGATTACTGGTGGAACCATGCCGATAACATGAAAGTGGAAATGGTCCCCACCCGCAACGGGTTCGGCGCGGCCATGGCCAAACTGGGTGCTAACCAGCGGGTGGTGGCCCTCGGCGCCGACATCACCGGCTCCATCAGGATGGATTACTTCTACAAGCCCGACGGCAAGACCGAGGATCCCGAGCGCAAGCAGCGCTTCGCCTCCTGCGGCATCTGCGAGCAGAACATGACGGCCGTCGCCGGCGGCCTCGCCAAGGAGAACAAGATCCCCTTCATCGGCTCATACGGCGTGTTCGTTACGGGCCGCAACTGGGACCAGTTGCGCACCACGGTGGGGTACAATAACTTCAACGTCAAGATCGCCGACGCCCATGGCGGTATCTCCGTGGGCCCCGACGGGCCGACGCACCAGGCCCTCGAGGAAATCTACCTTGTCACCGCCATTCCCAACTTCCACATGGTGGTTCCTTGTGACTCCGTCGAGACCGCCAAGGCCACGCAGGCTATTGCGGCTCTTGATGGTCCGGCCGTAGTCCGGTACGCGCGGGAGGCAACGCCGGTCGTGACCACCGAACAGACACCCTTCGAATTCGGCGTGGCCAACGTTATCCGCTTCCGCGGCGAAGCAGCCAACTTCATCGACGCCTTTGAGCACGTCCTTGCCACCGAGTACGAATCCGAGAACGAGGCCGTGGCCATCATCGCCTGCGGCCCCGAGGTGCCCGAAGCGATGCGCGCGGCATATATCCTCAAGCGCGACCATGACATCGAGACCCGGG
>JALGVG010000074.1 GCA_029819875.1 Candidatus Zipacnadia bacterium
TGAACCACCCGCTTCGCATTGCATTTGTCGCTGCCATCACGTTGGCGGTCGTGATAGCCTCCGTGTTACTTGCCGTCGCCCAAGGAGGCATGGCAATGAACGCTGCACCGCAAGCGATCAGCCTCAGCTTCGACAAGACCGACTGGCAGTTCAGCTCTCATGGCAAGTATTTACTGGTGGAGGATCCGCGGGGGCTGCGCCAGGTTTACCATCCCTGGGATGTTTCAAGCGACGGCGATTTTGCCGCCCTCAGCACGCAGGTGACGGTGCCGGCCGATTGGCAGGGGCCGATCTACCTCAACCTCTATGCCAACGACACCTACGTAACCGAGGGCTGGGATAAGGTCAAACCTCATTGGAAGCATGCCTATGCCGCATATCACGTCTTCGCGGGGCATCGTTTCAAGCAGGTGCTGATAGGCGACCAGGTCATCTGGGAACATGACATCGGCGACGGCGAGGACTTCGATTATTTTTCCATAGACATCAGCAAGTACGTCGCTGCGGGGCAGACATTTACATTGACCCTGCGGGTGCTGGACAAGGTCGGCTCGGCGACCCGGTTGCCGGGCGACGAATTTCACCTGGGTATCTGGAGTTGGACGGGGCTTGGCGATCCGCAGGCGGAGAGCAAGTTTTATACCCGCGTCTTTTGGGGGGACGTGGCGCTCAGCGACGGTTCACCACTGCGCTGGGAGGACAATCCCGCCCGCAAGGATGTCCAGCTCAAGCCGGTGCGACTGGCTGCCGCCGAGCCGGTGAAACTGGAGGCGGGGTACCTCACGCTGGACTGCCCTACCGGCTTGCCGGAGGATGGGTATCCCGTCACCTGGGGCATCCCGTTCGGCGAAGGCAAGGTCTTCGACGCCGCCCATGTGAGCCTTACCGACGCCGACGGCAACCCGGTGCCGCTTCAGACGCAGGTATTGCACAAGTGGCCGGATGGCAGCATCCACTGGCTGCTGCTGGACTTTGAGGCCAGGCAATCAAACGCCAACCGCCCCTACACCGTAAGCTACGGCACCTCGGTTGCGGCCATATCACCGGCCGGCGGGCTGCTAGTCGAGGAAAGTGATGAGGCAATAACAGTTGACAGCGGGGCATTATCGTTCGTCGTCCCCAAGAAAGGCCAGGTACTGGCCAAGGACTTCACCCTGGCCGGCGAGGATAAGCCGCTGGGCCAAGAGTTGACCGGCGAAGTCGTGGCGCGTGACGGCTGGAAGCATGACAAGTTCGTGGCAACTACCGCCAAGGCGACGGTTGAGACGGCCGGCCCCCAGCGGGTGACGATCCTCTGCTACGGCCGGCTGACAGATGACGGGGGCAAGACCTTCGGGCGCTTCACCTGCCGAATATGCGCCTACCGCGGCAAGCCCTACGTGCGCATCTTCTACCGCATCTTCAACGACACCGACGTGCCGGCCCAGCTTGTCGAGCAGTTCCTGCTGCGGCTGCACACGTCGCTGACGGACGGCGAGGCGGTGCTGGGTGACCAGAGGCTGCAGACTACGGCCGCCGAAACCGGCCGGCTGGTGGTGCGGCAACACAAGTGCGACGCCTACGAAATATTCGAGGGCAACGACGCGCGGCGTTCCCGCGGCGAGCACTGGGAAGGGCCCATCACCCTGCAGACCACCGAGCACGGGGTTAGCGGACAGGTGCGGCATTTCGCCCAACTGTATCCCAAGCGCATGTGGGCCGGCTACGGCGGGCAGGTGGTCTTCGACCTGTTCACCCGCACCATCGAGTACGAGCAATATGTCATGACCCGCGGTGAGGCCAGGCGCCACGAATTGCTGCTGTACTTCCACAAGGGCACCGCCGACCAGCCTGCAATCCAGGCGACATTCAGGACCTTCGAGCGCCCCCCGGTAATGATTTCACCGGAGTGGTACGCGCGGCAACAGGCTTTCGGCCGCGGCGCGCCGCTGACGACGGAGACTTTCCCCGAACTTTACAAGTACATGGTGGCGCGGGTCAATCCGTCGCTTGCCTGCAGTGTTCCAATTGGCCTGCGCAACTGGCCTGACCACTACTCGGACTCCATCTACAGCGCCTACCGGGGCACATGGCACAACATGTACCAGGAGACTGACTACGGCAGCTACATCCTCGCACTGCTGGCCGGTCAGCGGAAGTGGTTTGACTACGTCGAAGCCTACCAAAGGCACTTCATGGACATTGATGTCTGTCATTACCATCCTGATCCGGAGTGGATCGGGGCCAGCTATGGTATCGCGCCGTATCACACGGGCAGCCAGCCGTACCCGCTGAATGCTCCCCTGGCGGGGCTTTTCATCCTCCACTACCTGACCGGTGACCCCGATGCGAGGGAGACTGCGGTCGGCATCGCTGACTGGCTGTACAAGACGCATACCGGCGTAGGGGCCGGCTCCGGTAGGGCCGTGGGCTGGCCATTGCGCAGTGCCGTCATTGCTTATGAAAACACCTATGACAAGAAGCACTTGCGTACTGCCGCCCAGCTAGCCGAGTGGGCGCTGAAGCGAATGCGGCCCCGGCGGCAATTCTTCAGCGAGCCCCCCGCCACGTGGAACTACCGCGGCGGCATCCCTGGGATGAACTCCATCCTGGCGGCAGGCTTGATGCACTACTGGCGCGCGACCGGTGATGAGCGCGTGGGACAGGCTGTGGCCAACATCTGCTACGACATGGCATACGACTGGATGTCGCCGACCGAGCCGGGGGTGATACTCAGCTGCGATCCGCTGCAGCACGTCTACCTGTTCGGCTACGCGCTGCAGGATGTATTGCCGCTGTTTTGGGGTTACGAACTGACCGGCGATGAAACATTCCTCGTCAAGGGTGCCCAAATGATGCAAGCAAGTATTCTCGCCCCCGAGCGCAAGGGGGCAGCATTCGGCCTGTCCCGCTACTGGGAAATGCAGGATATCCTCTACTACTACGGGCTGTACAAGCAACAGCATCCCGAGGGCTAGGGGCTGGGTGTCTCTCTACCTCTGCCGTCCCGGGAATGGTCAGCCATTCCGTCCCTTGTTGTTGTTCAACCCGCCGGGTGGCAGGCGTTGCTTTGGACCGAAGAGCAAATATCCAGGGGCTTTCGCTTCACGCGCAGGGATTGAACAAGGTCTTGTCCGCAGGAAGTAGCGTGCAAGATGCGGAATGGTAGCCACACATGGGAAACAGAAAACAGGGAGAGTGGCGATGAAGCGGCGGGAATTCGCCAAGCTGGTGGGAGGCGGAATAGCAGCGTTTCTGTGGATGGCCCATGACGGTCGTGCAGTGGAAGCCAAGCCCCGCAAGGCTGGAGCGCATCCCCGTCCTGCCCGGCGCCCTCGTCCCTATCTCCAGCTACGGGCCCCCCGGAGGCATTCAAGTTCCGGCGACTACACCTGGTGGTCGAAGAGGACGGGCGGTTGCGCCGGTCAGAGGCGGGGGCGCCGGTCATGTATGCCATCTCCCGTAATTGGGATAAGCTCAAGCCCCATATCATCGGCATTTTTCGCGGAGAGGGGCCATAAGAGCCGGATGGCAGCGGCGGGCCGAGCACGGAGGTAGCAGGCGGCACCTCCATCCCCTATCAACAGCCGGCCGACTGCCCGGGCGTGCCCGGCTTGTGCCTACAACCCCAGGGGGAATGATAATCGCTGTTGGTGATTGAGTGCCTAAGAACGATCGGCTGCGCTGCAAATCTGGCAACAACGTCATCGTGTCGTACTTCTTGGGTTCCCAACAGACCACAGACGCACTTCTTGTGACTTGCTTCAATCGGCGGTGGAATCCAGCAACACTTTGCTTCCAAAAAGGAGACGAAAAATGCGCGGAATCATCGTGACTATTGCGGTTTGCGTTTCGCTCGTCCTAGTGGCGCAGAATGTGCTCGGAGCGGAAGGTAGTGCGTCCTACCGGCCCTTGGTTATCGCCAAGACCGCACAAGCGCCAACGGTGGACGGCAAGGTGGACGATGCCTGCTGGCAGAAGGCCGACCGACGCCCCCTCAGGCACTACGCGGGCGGCGAGTTGAAGGCGGGCGGCTTCGTGGCGCTTTGCTACGACGACAAGAACCTGTACGCGGCGTTCTGGTTGGATGAGCCCGTTCCCGACAAGATTGTCTCGGCCGCTGCGCCCGACAGCCTCTGGGCCGGAGAGGTGCTCGAATGGTTCATCTGCCCCAGCGAGGACGGGCTGGACTATTTCCAACTGGCATGGAACCCCGCGGGCCGCCGCTTCAACGCCAAGTGCCACTCCACCGGGCCCGGCACATTCCGGGTGGAGGAAACATGGCACCCGACATGGCGGGCCGCGTCGGTCATCGGCGCCGACGGGTGGACTTCAGAGGCCGCTATTGCGTTTGCCGAGATGGGGCTGAAGCCGCCTGCTGACGGGTCGTTGTGGCGAATGAATCTCACCCGCCAGCGCATTATCGAGGGCAAGCCGGAGTGGAGCGCACTGTCACCGACCGGGGCGGGCGGCTTCCACGTGATCGAGCGCTTCGAGGACGTTTATTTCGGCAAATACGTGCAGCGGGCCGTAACGATACAGCGCAACGGGCCGCTACGGGCGCTGATCGGCTGCTGGGGGCCGAGATTCGGCTACGGGGCGCTGTTTGCTCCTCACGTGCAACTGGATCGGGCGCTTGGTAAACAGAACGTGGATATTCGCACGGCGTTCAACCAAACGATGCTGAACTGGCCGCGGCGCTACCGTGATCTGGCTGCCTATCACCTGGTCGTTATCACGGACGTGCCGGCGGCTTACTTTTCCGACCAGCAACTGCAGGATTTACGCCACTATGTGTTGGATGGTGGCCAACTAGTATTGATGGGGTCAATGGACGGATGGAAACATGAGCCGGCGGACGCCTGGTGGAAGTCGCCGCTCGGTGACCTGATACCCATGCAACACGTGCCCGATACGCCGGTCGCGGTCAGGAAAATTGAACCTGCGATTCCGGGCCATCCTCTGCTGCGCAACCTGCCATTGGCTGATTTGGGCTTGAGTGCCTGGAGCCGCCTTACAAAGCCGGCCGCGGGCGCAACGGTGATCGCTACCCTTGACGGCAGCCCCTTCATCGCCGAAAAGAGAGCGGGCAAAGGGCGTGTCGTCCAGATCAAGGGCTACTATGCCCACAAGGCCACGCAAGTTCCTGTCTCCAGCTTCAAGCACGACTTTTTCATGTCCGCTTACTACCCGGTCTTCTGGGACAACCTTGTCAAGTACACCACCGGCAGGGAGGTTCCTCATCCGGCGCCGCTGCCTCCGTCCTACCCCAAGAAGGCGGTAACGATTTCCTGTGACGTTATTCGGGACAACTACGGCGACATCTTCGCTCCGGGGGCGACGATGCGGCTGAAACCTGACATTGCCGGAGATGTTGCTTATCCGTACGAGGTTGAGGTTTTTATTGAAGGGCCGAACGCGAAGGGCATTCCGGCCGGCCGTTACGTGCTGAATGATGCAACCAGCGAACTGCGCGTACCTCTGCCCTACCTCGACCGCGGACACTACGTGTTGCGCCTGGACTTGAAAAAGGACGGTAAGGCCGTTGACTCGGTGAAGGCGCCGTTTTCCGTGGCGCTTCCGCTGGTGGCCGACGATGAATTCGAGTTCAGTGTCTTCGTGCCGCTGGACTATCTCGACGAGGCGGACATGAAGCGCATTGCCAGCGAGCTTAAATCCATAGGGTTTACGACCGCAGCCAACCTCGGCGGGCACGTTTTCGGAAGCTACGACGGGCAGTACCGCCTGTGGAACAGGTGCCGGGGTGTGTCGCGCTTCCAGGAGGCGGGCCTGAGATTTCAGCCGGTCTGGTACCCCAATCTGTATAATATACTCTACGCCGGGTTGAACCCCAACATTGGCACCAGGGTAGGCCGGATTGACCGCATGTCGGGACAGCGGGTACCCAGCCCGGCGTTTCCGGGCAAAGACTACCTGCCGTATGCGCACTTTTGGATGGAAGCACTGGTGGACAAGCTATATGGCCGCATGCCGTTGACCAATGCTTATTCCGCAGGTGACGAGCTGGGGGCCGTGCGATTCGTGGACAGTGACAGCGAGCGGCTGAAGAAGGCGTTCGCGACTGCCACGGGCATCACGCCTGAGGCTATCACTGACACACCGCAAGCAGCCTACAAGTTCATGGAGTACAAGACGAAGGCGGTCTCCAACTTCGCATGGCTGGCACGGTCTGTCAGCGAGGCATACGCGCCATGGCTTACGCTGCAAAGCATTACTACTCCCCTGTCGCTGGGCGAACACTCCTCCGTAGTTATAGATGTCCTGGGGACCGTTTCCGCGCTGGCGGCCAGCTCTCCCGATGTGTACTGGTACGGCGAGCCGGAGCTGTACGTCAAGACGCTTGCCAACATGGCATGCATCTGGTCAGCCACCGAGTTCGGGCGCTTGTGCAAGCCCGGCTTTACGGGAGGGCAGCTTGACAATTCATACTACGAGGAATTCCCCGAGCAGGTCTTTGCCGCCATCTCCGGCGGCGCACACGACTTCGGCGTGTTTGCCTATAGCTGCGCCAGTTTGGAAAAGAACGGGCGGCAGGACCCGCGTTTCGCCGCAATCGCCAGGCGGACCACTGCCGAAGGTGGTCGCATCGGCCGTACCTTGAATCATTACCGGCGCGCTCCAGCCTCTGTTGCGGTCCTGTTCCCAGAAACAGCCTACATGTGGCTGTCCGTTGACAAAGCGTTTAACAAGGATTACCTGAAGATGACCGGCTGGTCGGCGCAGTACCTTTCCCTGGGTGGTGCATGGAAGGCCCAGTACGAGGTGCTGCGGCGCATTTTCGGCCATGTGGATGTGCTGTACGACGAACAAATTCAGCGCGGCGACCTGGACCGCTACGACGTGTGCGTGGTGGGCTACGCCAAGCAGGTGGAGGCCCCAACACTGCGGGCGCTGAGGCGTTTTGTCGAGAGCGGTGGGACGCTGCTGGTGAGCACCGACTCGGCCCGTTTCGACGAGACCAACCAGCCGACCGATATCCTGTACCAGGTATTGCCTGCCACGGTCGGGGCGCAGCGCCCTGTTACCGCGGATTATTCCAGCGTGCGCATAACCGATCCCACACCGTTCCTGCAAGGCAACGTGCTGCAGCCCAAGCCGAACGCGGAGGTTTTGTTCACGTTTGACGACAACAAGCCCGCTTGCGTGCGCGGGGCCGTAGGGCGCGGGGAGGCGATTGTCGTGGGTATGCCGCTGGCGGCTCTTCGCGCCAAGGACAACGAGGACAAGTTGGAGGTCATATCTTCTGTTCTCAACCAGCGAGCCAGGCTGATATGCCGCCCCGCGGACGGCAAGTTCAGCGCGGTTGCGTTCCTGCCCAAGCGCGGCGAGGGTCGTATTTTCATGGTCGTCAATCATCACAAAGACAAGGCCACCACCGAGGTGGTCGCAGCCGGTGATGTAAGCGAGGCCGGCTACCTGCTGGCCGACATTGTCACAGGCGAGAGGATCCCCTTCACCGTGAACGACGGCCGCCTTAGCTTCCGCGTCACTTGCGCCGGTCGCTGGGGCCGCGCACTGGCACTACTGCCCAGGGCGCCGGCTTCCATCGAAGTGAGCGCCTCGGCGCCGTACCACGCCGGCGGTAAGCTCATGATAGCCGTGCGCATTCTCGGTGCCGACGGCCAGCCGCTGCGCAGCAGCCTGCCGTTCGACCTGGTGGTGAAGGATCCGGACGGAATTGTCCGCGATGACCTGTCCGGCGTGCGCGTTGCTGAGCAGGGCGTTTACGTCTTTGCCATGAGGTGGCCGATCAATGCCAAGGCCGGTACATGGACGGTGACGGCATCAGAGAAAATCAGTCACAGTTCCGACACCGCGGAATGGCAGGTGCGCTGAAAAGACGCGGTGCGCGTGCCCACGGGAAAATGGCATTGAGATGTAGCGTCCTGACCGGGTCCTGGGCAGGGGGAGGACTTTTTCAGCGACAAAGGAAAAGTGCCGCGTCAAGCGCAAACCAAGGCGTAAGGGAGAGCGATTCGACATGGACGAGCTTGCGATACTAGGTGGTGAGCCGGCGGTGCCCGAGGGCATGTTGCAGCCGTGGCCGCCTATCAGCGACCTTGACCGCGAGTATGTAATGGCCTCGCTGGAGAGTGACCGGCACACTTTCGGCCCGAATTGCACCAAGCTGGAAGAGGAGTTTGCCGCCTGGAACGGCAACAAGTACGCCGTGACCACCAACAGCGGAACAGCGGCACTTCACATGGCGGTCGCCGCCACGGGGTGCGGGTGCGGTGACCACGTGATAGTGCCCGCCTACTCGTGGTCATCGAGCGTCACATGTGTCATCCATCATAACTGCCTGCCCGTATTCGTGGACATAGACTATGAGACGATGAATATCGATCCCGCAAAAATCGAGGCTGCGATCACGCCTCGGACGCGGGCCATTATCGTTGTTCACCTGCACGGGCTGGCCGCAGACATGGAGGCGATACTGGACATTGCCCGCCGCCATGACCTGAAAGTCATCGAGGATTGCTGCCAGGCACACGGCGCGATGGTGGGAGGGCGAAAAGTGGGCACGTGGGGGGACTGTGCTGCCTTCAGTTTCAATCAGAACAAGTGCCTGTGCTCCGGTGAAGGCGGCATGTTTGTGACCGATGACCAGGCGATCTACGAGCGCGCCCGCCAGGTATGGTCGTTTGGTGAAACGCGAACGCCGGTGGAGTCACGCGACTATCACGCCTACGCGCTGGGCTGGATGTATCGCAACAATGACCTTACGGCCGCCTTCGGAAGAGCGCAACTGGCCCGCCTTGATGACTACCTTCAGACCCAGCGCGAAAACGCCGCCGTGCTCCTGCAACAGCTGCAAGACGTGCCGGGCTTGATATTGCCGACAGAGCCGCCGGGCTTTGTGCATAACTGGTACAACTTCACCATACGCATTGACATGCAAGCAATCGGCTGGGACGGCGCACCTGCACGTATGCGCGATGCCGTCCTCAAGGCCCTCAACGCCGAAGGCGTTCCGGCCACCGTGTGGCAGCGCTGGATACTGCCCGCCATGACGGTGTTTCAGGCGCGCAATGCCTACGGCCAAGGCTGCCCGTGGTCGTGCCCGTACACCGAGCAGCTTCCGCCCTACGACCCGGCCGACTTCCCGGTCGCCCAGAGGCACTCCGACACCCACTTCGGCATGACGACGCCGCTGCGTGCCCCTCACGGGCCGGATGTGGCTCGGGCGGTAGCCAAGGGCATACGCAAGGTGTTTTCCAGCATACACAAGCTGGACGTAGACGAAATACTGAAGGAGGGGTAACCATGGCATTGCGAGCCGGATTTGCACAATCGGACATCACCCCACCGCTTGGTACTGAGAAGGCCGGCTGGTTACAGAAGATCGTGGCTGACACTGTCCTCGACCCGTTACACGCCCATGTCGCCGTATTCGAGTGGGATTCTGTGAGAGTCGGGTTCGTATCGCTGGACTTAATCAGCATCAGCGCCGAGCAAACCGCGAGTATCCGCAAGCTGGCAGAAGAAGCCGGGGTGCCGGGGGCCAACCTTCTCGTTGCTGCCACACATAATCATGCCGGGCCGGCGGTCGTCAACATGTGGCCGACCACCTGCGATGATGCCTACGTGGAGCTGATGATACAGCGCACCGCCGAGGCCGTGGCAACCGCCGTCGCCCGCTTGGCCCCTGCCCGGGTGGGCGTCTCATCCTGCACCGAGGGGCGCATCGCCTTCACCCGCCGGTTCATAATGAAAGACGGCACGGTCCGCACCCACCCTAAGCCCCATTCCCCTGACATCCGCTGCGCCGAAGGGGTGGTTGATCCGGAGCTGGGGGCTGTCTGCGTCAAGGGCGAAGATGATCGGGTTCTCGGCTTTCTGGTCAATTTCGCCTGCCATCCGACGCATCACGGTGGTGACACGTGCATATCGGCAGGCTATCCCGGCCGGCTTTCGGTAGAGCTTAAGCAGGCGTATGGTGACCAGTGTGTAAGCGTCTTTCTCAACGGCGCATGCGGTAACGTGTCTCATACCAACCCGCTCGATCCCGACTACAGCGGAGACATGGAATGGATTGGCAAGACCCTGGCCGGGCGCGTCAGCGAAATGGTGGAAGGCATGCAGTTCACCGGCGACCTGCCGCTTTCATCAGCCAGCACAACGGTGCAACTGCCCTACCGCGACCTCGACGGCCCTTACGGAGTTGACTACAAGCTGGCACAGCCGTTCCGCAGCAAGCAGATCTACGCCGCCTCCTGGGAGCGGCTGCGCAAGCGGATAGCCGAATCGCCGTTCGAGGAGGCCGAGGTGCAATGTGTCAGGCTCGGTGAGCAGACCGCCTTCGTCGGTATTCCGGGTGAGCTGTTCGCCCAGTTGGGCTTGCGCATCAAGATGAGAAGTGCCGTGCCGCGAACCTTTGTCGTTGAGGCGGCAAACGGCATGGTGGGCTACCTGCCACACAAGGAAGCGTTCGAGCGGGGCGGTTATGAAACAACCCTGGGGGGTGAATGGAGCAAGCTGGCGCCCGAAGCCGGCGACATGCTGGTTGATGCCGCGCTTGACCTGCTTGGCCGCGGGCAGGAAATTACACCCGGCCAGGTCCAGTGGCCCGCCCCGAACCCGGAGTAGTTGCAGCCTGCCGCAGGCGCGGCCTCAGCCGGATAACCATGAACTGGAGATGATGGATGAACATGAAACTGGCGATGATGTCCTATACCTTGGCAAGACAGCTAGGCCCGGGCGAGAAGCTCGATATCCGCGCAA
>JALGVG010000075.1 GCA_029819875.1 Candidatus Zipacnadia bacterium
GGGCCGTCAGTTCGTACTCGTTCGCTTACCAAGAGCCGACCGAGCGCCTGGCACGATTGCGCGAACAATACGACCTGGAGAAAGTGATCGCGGGGGGCGACAGCGAGTTGGAAAGGCTCGTGGCGTTGCGCAACTGGTGTCGCTACACGGCCCCGAAGGGATGGGACAGCGGTCGCACCCAATGGTGCCCGCCGTGGGACGCCCTCGTTATCCTGGAAACAAACAAGGAGCCGCTGGCATTGTGCATGTGCACGCACTATTCGACGCTGTTCGTGCAGACCGCGGCGGCCCTCGGTTACGTCGCTCGCCATGTAATCCTTGATCACCACTGCGTGGCGGAGGTGTGGTGCAACCAGTTGCGCAAGTGGGTGTTGATGGACACGGGCAATGCGCATGAACCGGAGCTCAATTGTCATTTCGAGCATAACGGGGTTCCGCTTAACGCCCTCGAGATTCGCCGGCTGTGGCAGGCCAAGCGCACCGGCGAGGTAGAAGTTGTCTATGCCCAGCGCCCCCGGAGATGCGCTGATGATCCCGAGGCGCAGAAGCATTGCGCCTTCCCCAGCTACCGGCGATTCGCCATCCCGTTACGCAACAACCACCTGGACACGCCGTTCCCCGGCGAGTTGACCCAAGGGCACGGGCAGTACTTTTGCGACGCCTACCTGTGGTGGGAGGACGATCCCGTTCCCGGCGAATCGCCGGAATACGGCATGGTAAGCAACCGGGTCGAGGACTTTTACTGGTCTGTCAATGAGACGACCATCAAGTTGGCGGCAAGCGGTGTGCCGGGGGCGGTGTCCGTGACACTGGAAACGATGACGCCGAACTTCGAGAAGTTCGAGGTGCGCATTGACGGCAAGGGCTGGCAGAGCAAGAGGCAGAGTTTCAGGTGGAAGCTGAAGCCAGGCCGCAACGTTCTGGAGGCCAGAAGCGTGAACAGCTTTGGTGTAGCAGGCCCGGTCAGCCGGCAGGAAGTAGAGTTGAACAAGTGACGGGCAAGCACTGAACAGCCCGTTCGGGAGGTAGGTGTCTAAGCAGAAGTACCGATGGCAGGTAGTTGACAAAGACGGCGCAAGTATATTACATTTGTGTTATGCTAGACCGAAGCCGCATGGCTTTTGCAGGAGGAGAGCGCCTTGCGCTTACAAGGGCGAGTCAAGTGGTTTGATGCCCAAAAGGGTTACGGCTTCATCGAGCGTGACGGCGAGGAGGATGTATTCGTCCACTTTTCGGCTATCCAGATGGAGGGTTACAAGTCCCTGGACGATGGCGAATTGGTTGAGTTCGACATTGTGCCGGGGGACCGTGGCCCCCAAGCGGCTAATGTCGTGCGACTGGGTAGCGGCACGGTACGCTCCGAAGGTGCAGACGAAGAGTCGGAGCCGATTTGGTAGCAGCGTAGCCCACAACAGCGTGCTACACGGCGGCTTTGCCCGCTCAGTAATCCCCGGCGGGCTGATGATGTCCCTCCACCGCGACGTGATCAGCGATTAGGTCGACAGATAGTGGTGCGTTCGCACCTGACAGGAGGCTAGTTGTTCCATGCGCATTGAGTTTCACACCAACAACGCCCAAATAACGCAGAGATTCCGCGAGTACGTAGAACCCAGGCTGGAGAGTTTGCAGCGCCACTCCAACCGCCAGATGGAAGCGCGTGTTGGATTATCCGAACAGCGCGGGCGGTTCCGGGTGGAGATCACGATTACCATCAACGGCACTATCCTGCGGGGCGAGGAGTATGACCGCGACCCGTTGACCAGTTTCGACCAGGCCCTGGACAAGGTGCACCGGCAGTTGGAGCGGTTCAAGTCGCGGTTCGAGCGCACGGGGCGGCGGGCGGCCAAAGCGGTTGCGGAAGCAGAAGGCCAGGCGGCCGAGGACCAGCAGGCCTCCGCGGAAGAAAGCGATGATACGCTGGAAATAGACGATATCAAGATCGTCCGCACCAAAACCCACATTCTCAAGCCAATGACCCCTGAAGAGGCGGCACTGCAGATGGAACTGGTGGGGCACGACTTCTTTGTATTTTTCAACGGCAATACCGAGCGGGTAGGGGTCGTGTACCGGCGCAAGGACGGCGACTACGGACTGATCGAGCCCGAGATCGGGTAATGCCTGGCCCCGGTATCGGGTTGAACTTCGCAGATGACTTTCAACTGACAGGTTCGTGCCGCTGCTGTAGGCAATTCGTGTAGCAGCCACTAGTGGCCATGCCGGGCACCTAGCAGTACCACCATTTTCCCGGGGAATAAAGAAGGGCCCCAAAGAGGGAGTATTCGTACGATGAACGATGTGTCAATTGGGCTGAGTACTTACAGCCTGGGTACCCCGTTGCATCTTGACGGATTGGAGGCGCTGGCCGAGGCAGGATTTAGATACGTAGAGTATGCATACTTGTTCTACCACCCTGACATTGACCCGGTGGCGTTGGGCAAAGATGTAGCCGCAGCGGCGCAGCGAGCGGGCCTTGAAGTCTGGAGTGTCCACGCGCCGCTGGACGAAGGCACCGATATTGCATCACTGGATGAAGCAGCGCGCCGATATGCAGTAGGGCGCATGGTCAAGACCCTTGACCTGGCCCAAGCGTGCGAGGCCAGGTGGATGGTCGTGCATTGCAGCCACCCTTTGAGCCGTGAAAGTCAGCGACACAGTGCACGCAACCAGTCGCTGCGCAGCCTCAACGAACTTTTCAAGCGTGCCTCGCAACGGGGGTTGGGCTTGGCGATAGAGAACAATCCCGGCCCGTTCGTCGCCAGCAGTGCGGCCGAGATCGCCTGGATGCTGCGGATGGTTGACGGTGAAGTGGGCCTGTGCCTGGACACCGGCCACGCCAACCTCACCGGGCAACTGGACAGCATACTCAAGACGCTGTGCCAGCATATTGTTACCTTGCACCTGAATGACAACGACGGGGAAGAGGACGCCCACTGGTTGCCGGGAGCCGGCACCATCAACTGGCGCGCTGTCGCCGAAGCGCTGCGCGATTGCGGCTACAATGGCCCATGGCTTTGCGAGCTGGCTCCCAGTGTGGTGGAGCAAAGCGGGGATTTGAAGGCCATTGCCGAGGGCGTGAGGACAACCCTTGGCATCTAAAGACAAGGCCGGCCTTACGTATCGTCAAACCTCGCAACTCTCCCCCCGGGCGCGTGAGCGTGCAGAGCAGCCGGAGCCTGCTGAGCAAGCAGCCCGGGTTGGAGGGTAGAAAGCAGTACAATGCGCTTTTCACTGTTGCCCGCTTGGCCACAGCAACCAGCCGCACGGCCGTGTTACCACATTGGTAGTAAGCCCGTGAACACCAGGCACCTGCGCCCAGTTATTAAGGAAAGGCTTGCAATAAGCGGTGCGTAGCCTGCGGATTGAGCGAGCACTATACCGGCGCTGCCAGCGGGGCGAGGTTGAAGCACTGACCACCTTGCTGTATGCTATCGGCGACCAGATGTACGCCATGATGCTGGCGGCCGCCGATGGTGACACAGACCAGGCGGCCAGTGCGACGGCCGTGGCATGGCAGAAACTGCTCTCCACGCTGGGCCGGTGGTGGGGAGGAGGGTACATCCCGGCCAAGGTCCAGCAAGTGGTGAACAGGGAAATCAAGCGACGCTGGGGTGAAGAGGGCCTGCTGGCGGCCCAGGACGTGCTGAAACAGCAACAAGCCGGTGGTCAGGTGCCGACACTGCCCGCCGCACTGGCCGACAAGCTGTTGGCTGAATTGCCCGGCCAGGCGTATGTTTTGCGACAAAGGCGGACACAGATCAGGCGGCTGGGGCGCCGGATCCTAGTCATGGCAGCCGCGGCCCTGGTGGTGCTTGCAGCCATCGGCTGGCGCCTGCACGTACAGAAACTTGCCGCCCTTGCGCCCACGGTACGCTTTGAAACGCTCCAGGCCCGCATCATCAGCAGCAACCTGGCCGGTGCCGTGCGTGACATCGTGGAGAATCTACCCGAACCGGAGACCGCGGATCGGCCGGTGGCGGAAATGCTGCAACAAGTCGGCTTGATACTGGAGGAGATAGCCAACGCCGGGGACCTCCAAGGCGTTGAGAAGCTGCGGTACATTCGAGAGCGCATCGAGCACGACGACCTGGCGTGGCGGACCGCGGAGTTGGCTGACCGGTACCAAGGGCGTTGGCGGACAGCGCTGCTGAACGTGGCATTGGCGCTTGAGGAGTTAGACAATCCATGACGAGGTTACCCTCCAGGCTGCTTGCTATCGGAGTTGTCGGCCTGTTGCTGGCCGGTTGCCTGACCAAGGCCCAACGCTGGTATCGGCGGGCGGAAGCCTTCTTCTCCCAGAACGAGTACCAGTTGGCGGTCACCGAGTACTACCGGATAGTGACTCAGACCCCCAATGACCCGCTGGCTGACGATGCGATGTACAAGATCGCCTATATATGCCGCGAGGAGTTTCGGGACCTGCCACGCGCAGTCGCCTGGTACAAGCAACTGGCCGAGCAATACCCTGCCAGCAGCTATGCGGATGATGCGTTGCTGTGGGTGCTGGATATCCAGGCACGGCGAATGCAGGACCTGGAGGCGGCACGCAAGACGGTGCAGGAGATTCAGCAGCGCTTTGCCGGCAACGTCAGTGTGTGCGGGCGGGCCGAGCTGCAGTTGGCGCGGCTGTTGACCAGGAAGCATCTTGATGACGAGGCCTTGCAGATCTGTAAACGCATCGTGGAGCAACGGGGAAGCAACCAGGATATCGCCGCCAGCGCGGCACTGATGATTGCGCGCATCGCCGAGGACCGGGGGGACAAGCCGCAGCGCGTCGTGGCGCAATATGAAGAGGTTATCAAGCGCTATCCGGATACGGTTGCAGCAGTAGAAGCCAAGCAGGCTATCGGGTGGATAGTCTACGGGCAGAGGAGCCGGGAGGAGCAAAGGCAGCGCATCGAGCAAGAGCGCCGAGCAAAAGTGATCGAAGCGGTGCCGCCGTTTGCCGACAAGCAGGCTCCCGCCATTCGCCAACTGCTGGGGGCGTTGTGCTCGCTGCTTCGCCAGGCAGGCACCGACATCGCCGAGCCTGATGTATGGGGGATTTCAGGCGCGGCTTTCCAGTTTGTACTCGACCCTGACCGCCCGCAGGCCACAAGCCGAATTTGCCAGCAAAACCCGCTGACCACCGTGGCCGAGGCACTGGGCTTCACCTACCTGATATGGGCACAGGGCGTTGACTCCAACGCGCTGGTCACTATCGAGCAGTCCTTGCACAATGATCGGCCCAGCCTGATCCTGTACGGCGGCGCCAGCCCTCAGTGGAGCCTGGTGGTGGGCTACAAGCCCGCTGACAAGCAAGTGTTCGTACTGGGCCCGGGAGCCGAAGCTCCCACCGCAGTGCAAGAGGAGCGTTTCATTCAACAATGGCAGGCGGCTGCGGCGGGGAAGGAATGGTTGCCGGCGACGCAAAAGGGGTTTCAGTTTGTGCTCGGCAAACGGGATCATACCCCGGACGCGGCGGCGGTGGTGCGCCAATCACTGGCACGCGCGGTAGCCCTAAGCAGGCAGAAGGCAGTAAACGGGGTGCCGTGCGGGCAAGCCGCGTATGAGGCATTCCTTGGGTTGGTACGCAAGGCGAGTACCGCCGACGGAGAGCAGCAAAGGGCATGGTTGAAGAAGTGGGCGCAGGGACCGCTGCAAAGCCACATTTTCGCCCGCAAGCAAGCCAGCCAGTATCTTCGCCAGATAGACGGCCTGATAGGCGGCAACCAGGCGGCGGTCACCGAGGAGGTAGCCCGTCGCTACGAGCTGATCGCCCGCCAGTGGGAGGAAATAGCCAAGAAGCTCCAAGCGGCGGTTGAAGCCGAGACGCCCGCAGAAAGCACCTGGGCAGAACTGCAGATCCTCTGTCAGCACGTCTGTGACGATGAGCTTGCCGCAACCAGCAAGCTTGCGCAGGCGGTATCCGGCTGATTACCGGCTGCTTTCGGCAGCTTCAATGTAACGGCGCATCACTTGCACATCGTGGGGCAAGATCACTTCAGGCTCAAACGCTGCTATCCACTCCCCCGACAGGTAGCCCTCGTAGTTCATCGTCGCCAGCAACTGGATCGCCTCATCGTGAGGGATTAGGCCTTCGCCGACGGGCGTCAGCTCAAGCTTGTCGGGAGCCTCCGACGGCCATACTCCATCGTGGAAGTGACAATGCTTGATATACGGCTGCAGGTCTTCGAAGGCTTGTTGCATGCTTTGGCCTGCGCGGTAAGGGTGCATGATGTCCCAGTTGGCGGCGGCGTTGGGGTGGTTGACCGCGCGCAGCACCTCGACGACATCCTGCGTGTTGCAGAACGCGTCATGCGTCTCCAGGCAGAGGAAGACGCCGGCTGAAGCAGCGTGTTCACAACATGCCGCCAATCCCTCGGCAACACGCTTTTTCGCATCGGCCGAAGACATCCCCGCAGGGGGCATGCCGCCGAACACGCGCAGCTTGTCACACCCGCAGTCGTGGGCAAGGTCGATGTAGCGCAGCGTCAGGTCGATACTTTCCGACAGCTTGTCATCGGGCAAGGCATAAGTGCGGGAAGTGGCGATGCAACACAATTCAACTTCACAGTCGCGGAAGCGGGCGGCGATTTCCTTGCGTTGCTTCTTGGTGGTGTCAAGCTCAATACCATGCTTGTGTCCGGCCTCGGCGCGCGGCTCGATGCCATCATACCCATAGCGGATGGCCGCCGTCAGCAGTTCATTGAGACTCCAGTCCGGCGCCACAAAGCTCATAAAAGATAGTTTCATTTCAATTCTCACCTTTTTGATACGTGGTCACTGTCTGCGAAGTAGTAACGCAACTTCAAATTGTCTCCTCGGTTGGGGCCTAAGCCGATTCGTGTCGTGGTCACAATGGGACGTGGCGGGTCATTGCAGTCAACGACCATCAGCGGGCCGCGCGTGACGTGGCCCCAATTGTGCTGCGGCCCGATACCGAGGGCTTGACAAAGCTTCGCCGGGCCACTGCAGAGTTCCTTCGTACTGTCTACGCCTCGACGTCGGCGCATAAGCTGAAGGCCTTCGACAGGCTCCAGGGCGCGGATGAGCACGGCCTCGGGTATCCCGGGCGGTTGCGTAACGATGTTGATGCAATAATGTATCCCGTAGATCTTGTAAACATAAATGGTGCCTGGTCTTTCGAACATGGGGGCATTACGTGCCGTCTTGCCTCTGGCAGCATGGCACCCCGGATCGCCGGTCGCCAGGTAGGCTTCGGTTTCGACGATGCGTCCGGCGGTACGCCCCTCCGGGCTGTCGCTGACCAGCAGCTTGCCCAGCAGGCGCTTGGCAATCCGAGGCGTGGAGCCGACGAAAAAGCTTTCCGGCAGAGGCATAAAAGCAGTAGCCATATCTTGCAGGCGAGCATCCATCAACAACACACATTCCTGCCGCAGGCGCGGCGGCAATTACCTATTTCCACGGTGCCCGTTGACAGGGCGCGGTGCAGCGACTGCGGCGGGGATTTTCAGGTGCGATTGCCGGCCGCCGGGACATGGGCAGCCCTGAAATTCTCGGCCAGGCCCCAGAGTATGTTGAGTATCAACACCGCGATGACAGCCAAGGAGGTGTTGATTACGAACTGGGCGTAGGCGCGGATGTCCGAATCATCGCTGAACTTCAGCGGTATGGCCACGATGATGCCCAGGGGGGGGCAGAAAATGGCTATCAATAACAGTCCGATTTGCAGGAAGGGGTTGAGGGTAACAATCGTCGGCTTCGTTCCTGCCTTGACATCTCTGACAGCCCGGGTGGCTCCCAAGGCGCGCAGGAATACGCCGATGCCGACGGCCAGGGCACCGATGCCGACGCCACCGAAGATCAGCGCCAGCACGCGGTCATCGGTGAACATGGCCCAGTTGCGCAGCACGCTCATGGTCAGCCCCGCAAGGCTTCCGGCCATCTTGAAGCGTGCGAACCCCATGACGGACAGTACCACGCCGGCGGCAAATGTAAGCACTGCGATGACATAAGAAGTACGTGCTTCCTGGGCCAGGCCCTCGGCAGCCTGCTGGTCGAAGATGCGCAGCCGGGTTTCTTCCGAGGTTTCGCCGGGAACCGCCGTCCCCGCCGCCGCTCCCCCGGCTGCTGGCACGCTTGTATCGACCTGGCCGGTGCGGACAGCCACCGCTTGCTGGCGCAGTCGCTCCTTGGCCTGCGCCATGGCTTCTACCAGGTCGGCCCCGCAATCGAGGCACTTGGTATCCGATGGTGACACCTTGGCGCCACACTTGGGGCAGGTGGTCAGTCGCATATTGGATTCCCCCAAAAGGAGATAATGGTCGGCTGTAATACTATAGAAAACCGCGGCCGATTTGGCAAGTAAGACACGCCGCTGCCGACACGTCGACGGCTGGCGGGGCCGTGCGTTTCAACGTTGCCCCGCCGACGAGGGCGGCGACGTGGCCCAGCAACCGCCGCTGCTTGACAGTGCCGGCTGCCATTGTCATAATCGCCACATCAGGCCACTTCAAGTGCCGGCGACGGAGGGGGACGATGTCGCCACGCAGAACAGCAGCAGCGATATTGGTTCTGCTCTTTGCAGCTTTCATGCTGGGGGGCTGTGAAGAGGGTCTCATAAGCCGCGAAGACGAGATCCGGATGGGCCGCCAGGCAGGGGATGAATTCGAGAAAAGCAACGGCGGCTTGGTCCCTGACGCCAAGCTTCGTGCGTTTGTAAGTGAAATCGGCAACCGGGTCACCAGCGCAGCCGAGCCGCCGGACTATCCGTACGAGGTGCGGGTGCTGAACAACAAGCAGGTCAATGCAGTCGCCTTCCCCGGCGGCCGCATCTACGTGTTCAAGGGACTGGTTACCGCACTTGACAGCGATCCGGATAAGCTGGCATGGGTCATAGGGCACGAGACCGCTCACGTCTCGCAACATCATGTCAAAAAGCGCATCGAGCAGGCGATAGGCTACCAGGCTGTTATCGCCATTGTCTTCAAGAAGAAAAAGGCAGCCAAGTATGCCGCCATTGTTGCGGAGTTGATATTGAGGGATTACGGACGGGACAACGAGTTCCAGGCGGATCGGTTGGGCCTTAGATACACGCACGACGCCGGCTATGATCCAACCGCCGCCGTCTCCGTGTTGGAGAAGTTCCGTGAGATTCAGGGACGCGACCCCAATGATTTCGAGATAATGTTTGCAACACATCCAGGGAACAACGATCGTGTGAATGCAGTGAAAAGGTACCTGGATAAGATGGGATGGGGCGGGAAGTACTACCGTCCCCAGTCCAAGCCGGACACGGGTTGACAATTTCGATGAACATACTGCACGTCATCAGCAGTGATGGTGCTGATCTAGGCGATTACATCTTCTCCTTGCTCACACGCTTGCCTTATAACTGGCGATCATGCGTGGTCGGGTCGCTAAGTCGTAGGCTGCGCTCGAGGCTGTCGCAGGGCAACATCCAGTGGGTCAACGTCCAGATGCCGGCCGTTGATGACAGAGCCGGTCATAGCGCAGTGGCCAGGCGGCTGGGGCGCATCCTCCGGTCGTTCGGTGCCGAGATCGTCCACAGCCACAACGTCTCTGCGCAAGTCTGCACGTTCATGGCCGCCCGCCGTATAAAGCCTCCTCCTGTGCAGATTTGCAGCCTGCATACCTCCCTGGCGGACAAGGCTGGTTGGTGGATGCGGCGGCTGCAGCGACGGGCGCTTACAGGGGCCGATGCGGTCGTGGTGGCCTCCGAGGCCGAGCGCGAGGCGCTGTGCTACGCGATCCCCGGCTTGCAGCCGCGAACGCACGTCATCTACCACGGCGTGGAACGGAAGAGTTCTACGACCGCCTCAGACCCCGGCATGAGGCGCAACCGCCTGGGGTTGGCTTCCCATACGGCCGTGGTGGGGATCATTTCCCCCTTGCGGGCCGGCCTGGGCTTGGAGAGTCTCATCAGGGCGGCGGCCGTCGTCCAGGACAGGTTGCCGAATATCGAATTCTTGGTTATCGGTGATGGGCCGCAACGGGAAGAGCTGCAGTCGTTGGCCCACACGCTGGGCCTTACGGGGGCGATGCTGTTTGTCGGCGAGCGGGCCGATGTCAGTGACATCATCCCGGTGTTGAATGTTTTGGTACTGACGACGGACGCGGTGGCGGCCCCGCTGCGCGGCCTGGAGGCGCTAGCCTGCAATGTCGCGGTAGTGGCGGCGGATAGTGGAGGCCTGCGCGAGATATTTGAACCGCTGCCCAAGACAACTATCTTTGAACAGGGCAATGTGGAGCAATTGGCCGATGCCATATGCCGTCAACTTGAAATAACGCACGTGGAGGCCATGACGGGAGCGGTGACCGAGGGCGAAACAGGCATCGGGGTGTCCGAAAAGGACATGCTGGGTTCCGAGTTGCTGTACGACCTGGATACACGGGGCCTTGAACCGGAATTGGCCGCCACTGACAAGCCGCTGACGGCAGCCGAGATAGTGCAACGGCGCTTCAGTATCAGTAGCATGGTTGCGCGGATTGAACGGTTGTACCAGGACTTACATGCCGAGTCGCTCGGCGCTGGCCGGGCAGTCAAACGGACCAATCGCTCCAACGCGCCTTGACCGACGATATGACGGCAGTTCGGCTGGCTGCCGGTTTTGCGACAGGTTACACGGGAGGGGCGGCGGCAGTGGCGGGCCTGCATCGAGCGCGGCGTGCGAAGCCGCCGGCGC
>JALGVG010000076.1 GCA_029819875.1 Candidatus Zipacnadia bacterium
CTCTTCCACCAGCGGGTGCTCCGGGGCCAGCACCACGTAGGTAATCCCGTAGATAGTGTCAATCCGCGTGGTGAAAACTTCAATCTGCTTGTCCGGCCGGCCGTCCACCTGCAGGCTGAAACGCACGCCTTCGGACCGCCCGATCCAGTTCTCCTGCATCACCCGGACTCTCTCGGGCCAGTTGTTCAGTAGCCGCAAATCATCCAGCAGCCGGTCCGCGTACTTGGTTATGGCGAAAAACCATTGTCCGCCGGCTCGCTTGCGTACCACCGGCGTATGGCAGCGCTCGCAGGTGCCGCCCTCGAGTTCCTCGTTCGCTAGTACAGTTTGGCAGGACGGACACCAGTTCACGGTTGTCTCGCCCCGGTACGCCAGACCCGCATGATACAGTTGCAGGAACAACCACTGCGTCCACTTGTAATAGTCAGGAGACGAGGCATTGATTTCCCGGTTCCAGTCATAGCTGATGCCCAGGCGCTTGAACTGCGCCTTCATGTTCTCAATGCAGCGGGCCGTCCACTCGGCCGGATGGATCTGGCGCTGAATGGCCGCGTTTTCCGCCGGCAGCCCAAATGCGTCCCAGCCCATCGGGTGCATGAGGTTGTAGCCGCGCATTGCATGATAGCGCGCTACCACGTCACCGATCACGTATGCCCGTACGTGGCCCATGTGCAGGTCCCCGCTGGGGTAAGGGAACATGTCCAGCAGGTAGAACTTGGGGCGGTCAGCGCGCCGCCGGCTTTCAAACAGCTTGTGTTCCTCCCAGTATTGTTGCCACTTGCGCTCGATGATGGAGGGTTCGTACTTGTCGGCCACGGTCACTACTCCTCGTCAATGCAGATATTCCCGCCTCGTGCAGCGAATCAGCCACGCTGCTCATAGGCGGCTTACCAGTATCAGCACAGCCGCCACTACCCCTATCAATATGCCCGCTATCAGCAAGCTGCGCCGCTCCTGGGCGGTGAAGCTGAATGCCGGGTAATTTGCCGCCAAAAAGCCCACGACAATGAACGGCAACAGCGGCATCATCTGAACCGGCGGATATAACAACACCACTGCCATGCCCGCGATGACGGCAATCAACATCCCCCAGAAGGTCCGCTTAACGTTCAATTCGAACCGAACGGCCGCCGCAAAGAACAACGCGGCGAAAATAACATCGCCAAGTCCCATCATCGCCACGAATGAAAGCCCCGCGACGCCGTGAGGGCCGCTTGCCGAACCCATCTTGGGGATGGAAACGGCCAGCTTCTCCACCACCTGCGGGGCAACCTCGAGCACCTTGCCGGTCGGCCCCCAGAAAACCGTGTACACGTCGGCGATTGCCGCCACCACGCACACCGGCAGCAGCAAATTCGGCTCCCGTATCATACGGGCGGCAAACCTGCCGACAAATACGCAGGTCAGTACAAACAGGACCGCCGCTGCCGGCCCCGCTATTGCCCGCTCAACAGGCCCCTGCCGCCCTACCTGCAGCATCAATTGCCAGCATAGTCCAAAGCCCGCGGCCGCGCACAGCTCTTCCCACAGTTGCATGGCTATCTGCGCGGCCGCCGCTACCAGCCCCAGTGTTACCGCTGCAAATAGCAGGCTGGCCGTCAACGTCCCCAGCAACGGAGGCTTTACGGTGACAAACGGCGTTAGTCCCAACACCGCGTAACAAGTCACCGCAAGTATCATCGTCCAGTCTATTGCCGTCAGCGAGTGCCATGCAGCTTTGCGGTTCACAATGTTGTTCCCACGCTGGATTTCCTATCGCAAAACAGCCGCCACGCGAGGTTGACGGCCACCCGGCGGCAGCTTCGGTCCATGTCAGCAACTATGCTTTTGCTCCCCTGCCGAGGCTGTCAACTGCACTCCTGGATCGAGATGATCTTCCCCCCTGTAATGGACTGGCCCGTTATCTGCCGGCATGTATCAAACGTCAGTTCCAGGCTGATGATATTCTGGCAGTTGGCGCCCACCAGTTCCTTGTGAAGGATGTAGCCGGCCACCTGCTCCTCTTCCCCCTCGGCCGGCGCCTTGTCGGGGTAGACATCCTGAAGTTCGTACGCTTTTTCGATCCTGGTCGTGATGCGCTCGCCGCACTTTTCGCACTCCACCGTTACCAGCAGCGCCGGTGCCATGCCGCCGCTGTCATTGGGGGCATGGCCGAGCAAGGCATCACGCAGCTTGTCAATCAGTTTTCCCATAAAACCCTCTCCACACGCAATCTACGGCCCAGCTTGCGCCTTCGGTCCGAATACGGCGAAACTGCGGTACTACGCCACGTCAATTATAATGGCCCACTGCGCACTGTCAAGCGTGACCGGTCAATCCACGGCGGCAAGGCCCGCCCCCGCCGGCAAGCCGCCCACGAGGCTGAAACATTGACCCTTGACGCAACATGTTGTTATACTCTAGTCCGTGGCCGGCTGACTGGCAGCGTGCAGCCGGCGCTGTCGGTTCATACCAAAACCAAGCAGTTGACTGCCTCCATCACCCCGCATGAGAGCAACGTTAGGCCGTGTATATCACTTTTATGCCGACGTCTTCCACGAGTGGCCTTCTCTTTTCCTGGTCAACCTCACCGTGCTGCTGGCGGAGGTTGCCTACTTCATGGTGTTCGCCACCCTACCGTTGTACCTGACAGGCCAACTGGGGGCCTCGGCCAAGGCCGTGGGGCTGGTGTTCTCCGCCTTTGCCATCATGGAGACACTCGGCAAAACTCCGGCCGGCGTGCTCAGTGACCATTGGGGCCGGCTGCGCGTGGTGCTTATCGGCTTGTGCTTGTGCACGCTGGCACCGCTGCTGATGAGCATAGCTACCAAGTGGGAACATTTCGTCTTCATCCGCGTTCTCGACGGTTTGGGCCTGGCGGCGGTGTGGCCCAGCATGATTGCGCTTATCAACACGCGCGTGCCCAATACCAGCCGCGCAACGGCGCTTTCCACCTTCAACTTCGCCTACATAGCGGGCATCGGTATCGGGTCATTTGCCGGCCTCGAACTGGGGGAACGACTCGGCGGAGGAGATAACCGCCAAGTTTTCTTTGTCAGCGCCGCCGTCTTCGTGGTAACCATATTGTCGGTTGGAGCCTTGTCCCTGGCCGAGCGCGGCAGGCGGCGGGCCGAGCGTATATCAGCCGACAAACCGCCCCTGCTGTGGGACGGCATCAAGGAAGTCGTCAGGAGCCGACGCGTGTTGCTGCACATGTTGTGGATATTCACCCTCTTGCAACTGGCCATCACCATGTTGGCTCCGGTCCTGACTCTCTACGCACGCGACGTTTTGGGGCTGGGCCAGCACGAAATGGTCAAGTTCATGTTCGTGCCCGTCGCCGCAATGGTTGTGCTGGCTGTGCCCCTTGGCAGGATAGCCGACCGCATCGGCCGCGACCGGGCGGCGCAGTTCGGCATTGCAGGCGGAGGCTTGGCGCTGCTGTGCCTTCCGCTGTTTCCGGGGATCCTGGCGAAGCAGATAATCGGCGTGATATGGGGATGTTCCTACCTCATCGCCGCTCCGGCCTGGCTGGCTCTTGCCAGCGACCTGGCCCCCGCCGGCATGCAGGGGGCCACCATGGGAGCGATGAACACGGCCCAAGGCGTCGGGTTTTGTGCAGGCCCGGTAGTGGGCGCCTTGCTGTACGACATCTGGCCCGACGGCCCCTTTGTAGCTGCTGCCTCGGTGCTCATGATTGCGGCTCTTGCCACTTTCGGGCTAGTTAGGGCGCCCGCCGCCGGTCCCGGCGGCGACAGCACCGCGGCGATGCCAGTGGACCCTCGTGCCGGCCGCTAGTCAGGCCCTGTCGTACTCAACTGCTCCTGTTATCTTGCTTCAACCTCTGCAAGTTTTCTCACCGCTTGCAGGTAGCGGGACAGTTGACGGACCGCTGACAACAGGCGCGCCGGGCTGCCTCCTTCTTTGGGATAACGCCCAATGAAGCCGCTATCGGCGATTAGTTCCTTCACGACAGGCTCCAGCGCAAGGACCTGAGCACGGAGCTGCTCGGGCCCCGGTTGTGCACTTTCGGCGGCCAGCAGCCCCTCGCGCCCCAACTTTTGCAGTCGCTGCCAGCGCGCGCTGAATTCCTCAATCCCCCAGTTCCCCCATTGCGCGTAGCCCTTGTACAGTACCTTGCGGTCGTAGCGAATATCACGCCGTTCATGGCTGGCGGCGTAAATAGGTTTTCCTGTGCCGGGCTCGTAAAACCGCGCCCATTCATGGGGACCCGTCTTCGACCGCTCCAGCCACGCCAGCGCCGCAGGTATCGGCCCCAGGTACTTCTCCTCGCCTGTCAGCAAGTAAATATCCATCAACAGGTTAACAACTTGCGCCGAGGCCAGGCCACACACCGAGGGCGGCTCGAACACCCTGCCCCAGGCCGGTGTCTTGTCCCAGTTGTACTGCTGCGCCCAGCCCGGAGTCGGCTCGGGCAACTGCCAGTCAATCATGAACTGGCCCGCCTTTTTCACCCCTTCCAGGTATCTTTCATCCCCGGTGTACTTGTACATCAACATCAACAGCCTGGTCTGGCTGATGGTAACAAGGTCGTTGAACATCGGCAGCGCCAGCCAGCTCCCCTTCGGCGGCGGCCAACTCGACGGCCAGGCACCGCAATCGTACTGTGCCTTCAACACGAAATCCGCGGTTTCAATGGCGCTGTCCAGATACTTGCGATCACCGGTTATGTCATAGACCTCCAGCAAGATCTTGACGGCATTGAGGTCGTGGCCGTCGCGGAAGGTCACACTCCTGGGCTTGGTCTCATCCGATCCCAGGCGCCGAATGTATGTCCAGTAGGAATATCCCCCGCACGGTTGCTTGGCTGCCACCAGGAAGTCGGCCATGGTCCGCACGTAGCCGAGGTACTTCGGCGAATGCGTCGCATGATAGGCCGCCAGGAAGATCCGCGCATAGGTTACCGGCCGCGCCATCTCCCAGTTGACATTGGCATCCTTCATCAACTCGATGTCAACGATCCCGCGCGCGATGGCAGGTGCAGCAAAGGCATCAACCGCCCGCCGCAGGGCCAACCCCGCCTGCTGGTACAAGTCCATTTCCGCCCCGGCCTGCACTCCGCCGGCCAGTGCGATCATCGCTACTACCAAGATAATGCCGACTCGTCGTCTTTTCACTACTGTACACCTCTTCTCTGCTTCTCTTGCGCGGCTACCTGCGTCACAGCTCGATGGCCTGGTAGTCGATCTTGTCCCATGACGCAACCCCCAGCCTTTTCTGGGCGGCCTGCAGGATATGCTTGGGATTGTCCCGGGGATTGTCCCACAGTTTGGGCAATCCCGCCTGCTTGCGCATTTTTTCCAGGAAGCTGACCGCCGCAAAGTCCAGGGCCACCGGGTCCTTGCACACGGCAATTGCATCCCAGTTGACCTGGTACTCCGGCGCCTGCCACGGTCCGCCGTGAATCTGCGGCCGCAAGCCGTCCATTATGTTGAGCACCAGCTTGTCGCGCGCCCAGTGCGAAGCACACGCCGTGGCGATAAACGGGCAACAGTGGTCCGGGTGGTGTGCCCCGCCATTGCCGCTGCACATCCCGAAAGCCATCCCCTTCAGGCACAGGCTGATGCCGGTCCCGCTGTGGTGCTTCAGCGGCCGCACGTTGATAAGCTTGGTGCATAGCTTGGTAACGATGGTGGTGAAATGGGCCCGCACGCCGTTGACCGTGACATATGCGTCCGGATCCCATCCAGCCGTCTCGCAAGCCAGAACCCGGATGCCCTGTTCGCCGCTGTTGATATCCCACCCGCAGCCTACGAGGTGACTGGTGGTGCGGTCGAAGATGATGATGTTGTTCTCGCGCACCCCCGCCTGCTGCAAGCCCTCGCAGATGGCGCTGATGGTAGCCGGATGCGTGATGAGCGTGGGCTGCCCGATGCCATTGACATGCAAGGCCACCACGTCGTCCGGCCCCACGTAGCGCGCCCACGCCTGGCCGATATCCGGGGCACCCGTCAGCCGCAGCATCGCGCTGTCAACCAGCTCCTTCACCCGCTGCAGGTCCGGCCCCCGCTCGGTCATTGCCCCCGGTCCTCGGACCAACACCAGCTTTACCAGCTCCTTCTTTTCCTGGGCGCTTGAGCGGCACGCTCCCAGCCCCAGCCCCACCGCCGCTGTCCCCAGGCTGATTGCCTTGAGGAACTCCCTGCGCGTCACACGCTCCCTGTCACTGGCGCTCATCCCACTCACCCCGCTCTGTCATCCTGCGGATCTGCTGTCTCTGCCGGCGAAGCGCGCCGAACTTGTCTGTCACTTATCTTCCGCAAGTTTGACGCGCTTGCACTCGTCTTTGGTTACGCAGACACGGTTTGACCCCGCTCCCGCGCCATGCGCTCGTACACCTCCGAGAAGTGCAGCACTTCCATTCCGATACTGCGGGCGTGTTCGATCAGCCCGCGCATTATCGTCATCTCAGGATCGTACTTCATGGTCGTATGATCGTGTTGGGTGGCATTCCAGATACCGTCAATGCCCTTGACATAATCAAGCTGGATCTTCAGGTAATCGAGGAATTCACCGGCGTTTTGAAAACGCCCAGGTTCAAAGCCGTAGTAGTCCGGCCAGTTGCAATCATGCCGGCCGGTGATCGGGAATTCCAGCATATCCGGGAACCCTTGCGCCTCGTACCAAAACGGCTGCAGGTCAAGGCTGACGGGAACCCAGTCGTCTGCGTTGCGCATCCAGGTGCGGCAGATGCGGATGCCGGCGGCGTGCAGGACATGCAGCAGGTCGGGGCGATCGCTCAAGCCCCGGTAATAGCCCCATGGGCTGCACAGGGAGCGACACTGGACGCCGAATTCCTCGGCCAGCACCTGGCAGCTTCGGTCCACTTCCTCGACGATCTGCTGGTAACTGCCGCCCGGGTAGACGGTAGTGCCCTGTTCGTTCACCTGGCACAGCGTCTTGAGCAGCACGTGGCTGTACATGTGGCTGCCAAGCTCGAAGGGCGCCTGCCGCATGGCCTCCCGCACGGCCTCGGCATTGTTGCGGGCGGTGATACCCACCAGGAACAATGTCGCCGGCGCCTCCAATTCTGCATGGGTCCGGGTCGCAACCTCCAGGAACCGGCGCGTGACATCGGACTCCGGCTCCATGACCTCAACATCGTAGCCGATAACCAAGGCGCTCAAGATCCTGCTCCTTTTTCATTGGTGAGCAGCCACCTTTCGGCAGGCCGTCGTCCCGGTTACACCCTGCGGTCCCATTACTATTTTAGCCCTGCCGCTTTGCGGGCACGCATCACCGCGTCGAAGTACTCCTGTGGCAGCTTCTGAGGACCGCTGGGGCTCCACCAGCGTGGGGTCTCGCTGTAGATCCACACGTATTCATCCGTCACTTGCAGGGCCGAGCGTACCGAAGTCTCCAGCTCCTGTGGAGTGAAATAGTTCTTGGAAAAGTCGTCCACGTGCCAGCCTCTTTCCCTCCACTCAGCATCCATCCATATTCCAAAACCCAGGCTGCGATGCTGGGCATAGCGGTGTCCCACCGCCACGATCGGCAACAATTTACTGGCCATTGTCTCATACGCCTGCTCAAACTGCTCCATGGTCTTGTACCGGTACGAAAGTTCGTAGCCATCCACTATTTTTACGTTCATCCCCGCCGCTTCGTACATGCCATCCAGCAACGGTGCCAACAAGCCGTACGACACCTCGGGCAGGCGCTCGGGGTTGCCGCGGGCTTGGTGCCAGGGTAGGCTGTAGCCGAACGTCAGCAGTATTGTCAGCCCCGGCCATTCCACTTGGAAGGCGTTCATGAGCTGTCGGCCGCGGCGCCGCACTTGGGCGGCGTACTGTTCCCACGTGTATTCGCCCGCGTGCTTTTGCTTGCCGTAGTCGAACAGCCGCGTCTTGTATTGTTCGATGTCAAACAAGATGCCGTCGCAACACCCTGAGGCCCGGGCGATACGGCTTGCCAGCCGGGCGTTTTTCAATACAGGCTTGAAATCGTCGTCAAACCAGTCCACGTCACCGGGGCACACATTGAACCGCACGAAATTGTGCTTCAGCTTGGTAAAGTGGGCTGCCTGCAATGCGTCCAACGAGGGCTGCAGTTCGGCGGCCGTGAATGTGCGCCGGCCCCAGCATTCCCACGTGAAGTTTCCTGTTGTGCCATCTTCGCTGACGTAGTCGAGGTGAAACACTGTGCCGTCAAACGGCGTCTTGTCCATCTCCTGGCAGTGGTCCCGCATGAAAGTGGGGCCAGGTTCATCCCAGCCGAACTCGATGAGCTTCTTGGTCGTGCCTGCCACTTGACCGGTCATCCTTTCGCTGTTTGATACCTGGTTGCACCCCAGCAGCAGCGCCATGATTACCACGAGCTGCGCCAACGTCCAGTATGTGTTCATGTGATCGCCCTCCTTGCCTACAGCATGTACCTGCTCAAGTCTTGGTCCTCTACGACATCCTGCAGTTGCTGGCGGACGTAGCCGGCATCTATCACCACCTTCTGCGGCCCGATGTCAGGAGCCTCGAATGACAGGTCTTCCAGCAGGCGCTCCATGAGCGTGTACAATCTCCGCGCCCCGATGTTTTCCGTGGAGTTGTTCACGTGCTGTGTCAGCCGGGCTATCTCCGCAATGGCCTCCTCCGTGAACTCGAGCTCGACGCCTTCGGTGGCCAGCAACTCGGTGTACTGCCTGGTCAGCGAATTGGTCGGCTCCGTGAGAATCCGCTTGAAGTCCTCCTCCGTCAGGCTGTCCAACTCAACCCGCAGTGGAAAGCGACCCTGCAGTTCGGGGATGAGGTCGGAGGGCTTGCTGACATGGAAGGCACCGGCAGCGATGAACAAGATGTGGGTGGTGTTGACGGGGCCGTACTTGGTCATCACCGTGCAACCCTCTACGATGGGCAATATGTCTCGTTGCACGCCCTCGCGGGAAACATCCGGCCCGTGCCCTGTTTCGCGGCCCGCCACCTTGTCCAACTCGTCGAGGAAGACGAT
Source organism: Candidatus Zipacnadia bacterium (assembly GCA_029819875.1). GTDB lineage: Bacteria > Armatimonadota > Zipacnadia > Zipacnadales > Zipacnadaceae > JALGVG01. The sequence continues at coordinate 8,941 of JALGVG010000076.1, forward strand.
ACCTCCTTCTTCTACTCGCCTTATCGCCTCGCGGGCCACCTCCCCGGGGTCCACCAGTTTCTCCGCCTCCTGGTGAGTGAGCACCTTGCGGGCGTCAGCGACGGTCATGCGCCTGGTTACCTTGCGCGGGGGAAACAGGTTACCGAGCAGGTCTTGCATGTTGAAACCCATCTCTTCGAGGCCCGCCGATGAGAATACCTGTAATGATTGTATCTGCCCTTCCTCCACCTCGATCTCGACCTCTTGGTCTTCCAGCTCGCCTGCCTGTAGGCGCTGGCGCGTGAATTCCCGTACCCGCGCCTCCTGGGCGGCTTGTTGCTGCCGGCGCTGCTCCTGCAGCTGCTGTTGCTCGGGGCCGACTGCCGGTTCAAACTGGCTGCCGAATATGCCCAGTGACGGCGGCTCCTTCTTCTCTACACCGGCAAGGACGTCGACGAGGCGCTCCTCGGCGCGCCTGCGTGCCTCGTCTTCCACGGCGGCGAAGGCCTCTTGCTCCACCATCCGGTACGCAATGTCGGTCAAGTCGCGGATGATGGAGTCCACGTCCCGCCCCACGTAGCCTACTTCCGTAAACTTGGTCGCTTCCACCTTGATAAAGGGAGCCCTCGCCAGGTTGGCCAGGCGCCGGGCTATCTCCGTCTTCCCGACTCCGGTGGGGCCAATCATAAGGATGTTCTTGGGGATTACTTCATCCCTTAGTTCCTCGGGAATCTCGCGGCGGCGGATGCGGTTGCGCAGCGCCACCGCCACCGCCCGCTTGGCCCGATCTTGGCCGATGATATACTTGTCCAATTCCGCTACGATCTGCCGTGGAGTCAGTTCATCAGGGTCGATTGCCATTAAACTCACCAACCTGCCGTGAGGGAATAATCTGCGAGCACCGTTAGCCGAGGACCTCCACGCTGATCTGCTCGTTTGTATACACGCAGATCCTCGAAGCAATGCGCACCGCCTCTTCGGCTATCTCTTTGGCCGTCATCTCGGTATGCTCCAGCAATGCCTGGGCCGCCGCTTGCGCATATCCTCCGCCTGATCCGATGCCCAGAATATCTCCGTCCGGCGTTATTATGTCTCCGGTGCCCGATACCAGGTACATCTGCTGCCGGTCGGCGACTATCATCAGGGCTTCCAGGCGGCGCAGGCTGCGATCGGTGCGCCAGTCCTTGGCCAGTTCCACCACTGCCCGTTGCAGGTTGCCGCTGAACTCCTTCAGCTTGCCCTCCAGCCTTTCGAAGAGCGCCATGGCATCAGCCGCTCCGCCGGCATAGCCGGCGATGATCGCGCCGTCCTGCATTCTGCGCAGCTTCTGGGCGGTGTGCTTGAAGATGGTTCCGTCAATACTCACCTGCCCGTCGCCTGCAATTGCGGTCTGGCCGTTCCGCCGCACCGCCAATATCGTGGTGGCATGTACTTGCATGTGGAATCTTCCTCCGTGGTGTTACCTCGCCACTTGTGTTCGCGCGCCGGCCCCGCGGCGCTATTCTTTGACTTTGCCGCCCGCGGCGAGGTTTTCTTCCACCACCGGGCTCCAGTACCCCTCGCGGGGCAGCAACCTCTTCCCGTCAGAGAATCCATCCCCCCGCTCGGCAAGCAGCTTTATGAGGCGTTGCCTCCACATTTCCACCCGCTCCTGCTGCCCGGGGTCAGCGGCTGTTTCCACCCGCTCCTGCTGCCCGGGGTCAGCGGCCAGGTTGTGCAATTCCCGCCGATCGCTGACCAGGTCGAACAACTGCTCCTCACCGGTAGCGGAAAACCAGATATACTTTTCCCGCCCATCGGTAAGGTAATGCATGGCATTCTCCACCGTGTAGCACGGTGAATGCTCCCCGTGGATGAACTCGCGCCACTGCTCGCCGCGGATGGCAGCCAGTACGCTGCGCCCCCTCACACCGCTGGGAATATCGACACCGGCGATTTCCAGTATTGTGGGCATAACGTCCTGCAGGCCCACAACATGGTCGAACGTACCGCTGGGCAGGTCCAGGCTCGCGGGGTACTTGATGAGGAAGGGAATGCGCGCCGACCCCTCGTACGCGTAGGTCTTGCGCAGCAGGTAATGGTCTCCCAGCATGTCACCGTGGTCAGATACATAGATAATCAGCAGTTCCCGGTCGGCCAGGAGCTTGCGGCGCTCCAGTTGCTCCATCAGCCGCCCCAGCTCGTAATCAATGTGCGTGCACGAGCCCATGTACCCGGCCCGCATTCGCTGGTATCGCTCGGCGCTCAGCCGACCGCGCCGCGCCGTGCGCGCAAGGCCCCGGGTGGGGACGTCATGCTTCCGCGCCCAGTCCCCCACCACAACGGGCGGTAATTGCCGGTCAATGTACATGTCCCAGAAAAACTGCGGCGGATCGTAGGGTGAATGCGGCCGCAGGTGCGAGCACCACACGAACACGGGACGCGTTGGATCACGCTTGGCAATCTGCTCCAATGTCGCCTCCGTGGTCCATACGGTTGGGTGCAGCCACTCCTCCAAGTGCCATGGCCGCGCCAACCAGCCGTTGGCGTCCACGCCATGTCCCCGCTCATCCGCGGACGGCCCGGCTTGGGCCCGCAGCCACTCCATGTAGTCATCGTCTCCCTCGCGCAGTTCATGCGGGATAACGGTGTGAAACCCATATAGCTTGCGTGCAGGGTGCAGGTTGCGCCAGCCAACGTTTATGCAGTGATACCCCGCATCGGCAAGCACCTGCGCAAGCGTGTTGCGCGCCCGTGGTGGATGGAATTTCGCTATAGGCATTGGGAAAATAGGCACCGTGATTTATGAACGAATCCACGTTGGGCGTCTCTATGAGCGGATGGCCGGCAAGACCAATGTGGTCACCACGCTGTTGGTCAGTGGTAAACAGTATTATGTGCGGTCGCTTGTTCATGATCGCCCGCCCTTTTTTCCAAATAAGCTCACTGGCCCGCCAATGCCCTCGCCCTCGGCTCGTTATCAGCCCAATGGCTCACCCAACCTCATTGGCCAGCTCCATATGCTGCCACCGCCCGCTCAGCTCTTGGGAGATACTAACTTGATATTCTTCCACAATCCCCCCATGTAGCCGCCATCGTGGACGCGCACTGTTACTTGGTTCTTTTGCCCCGGAATTACAAAGTCGGTGATGTCAATAGGGAAGCGCTTGTCCCATAGCGCGTTAGGATTGCCGGTATGTTCGCCGGCTTTGCGGCCGTTTACCCATACCCAAGCCTCTTCGTCGGCGGCTCCAAAGTACAGGATCACCTTGCGACCCGCAGCACTCGCCGGGATGGCCAGCTCGACCCTGTACCACGCCGTACCGTTATAATCATAGCCTTGGGCTTCCCAGAACTCCCGTATCCGGATGTCATCCCACGAGCTGTCATCCAGGTCGGCTGCATACCATTTCTCCTTGACGCCCACATTGTCCGGGTCAAGCTTGAATTTCCATACCTCCGGCACCGGGCCTAGCTCCTCGTACTTGTCCCAAATGTCACCGAAGGTCGACTCGTCGTCCCATCCTGGTTGTCGCCGGGCACTGTTACGCGGCACTGGATTCTCTGCCTCAAATACTGTGCGCTTGGCAACCAGTGCCTGCTGCTTGATGTACGAATCTGAAATTATGTCCTGTCCTTTGATCTTGTCCATGTATGCGATGACCGCGTTGATCGCTCGCAGCCCTCGGTCACGAGCGCTCTTGTCGCCTCGCGCCCACTTGTCGCCCCAGTAGTAGGCGGTGGCAATGCGATCATATGCCGCCAGAGCCATCTGCTCGCGCCACAGCCGCCGGCGCACCAGCTCGCTGTCCGCCGCCTCGAACGCCCTCTCCAGTTGCGCATACAGGCGCTTGATGATCTGGGGAGTCCAGGCGCTCTGCTCGGCTCTCACCCCGTAATTCTTGGTGTAGTAGCTTGTTTCGTGCAGGATGTCGTAGTAGCGCCGCATCTGCTCTCCAGCCGCGCCGAAGTACAGGTCGAAAAACTCGTCCAACATGGCCTGCGGGTCCTGGTCGGCATCCCATAGCATCTGGCTGACAATATACAAGGCCAGGTCAGTGTCCGGCGAGCGCCCTATCACCTCGCCGCTGTAGCCGATTACCCCCAGGTCGCGGTAATAACGAATCCGGGGCCCGACCACGTACACCTGCGGCGAGGGCAAGGTGCTGTACATGTACCACTCGTACATGAACATTTGCCGCACGATCTTTTTCCACTCATGCAACCGTTTACGATACTCCACATTCGGTGCGCTGTCAGGGTCGTTGATATCATGCATCAGGTCGTAGATGTTCACAATAGCGGCCATTACATTGGGGTGTGCCTTCATCCCCAACGGGGGGCCGGGCATGTTGCCATACTCCGCGTAATAGCATACCAGCTTGTCGGGGTATCGTTCCGCCACCCGGGCGGCCACCTCGTTGTTGAACTTCATCACCCGCCAGGCGAGGCCGACCTTGGGATCAGGGCTATCCATTGCCTTGCACTTGTCGCATTCACACCATCCCCCCGTGTCATTGGGACTGAGTGAATATGCCAGCATGCTAGGGTCGTTGTCAAATGCCGCGATCGCAGCCTGGACCGCCAGATCCACCACTTCGGGGTTGGAGAGACACAGTTGGCCCGAGGCTGAGCGTTCCATCCTGCCATCGGCTCCCGGCAGCAGGGGGAAATATTCCGGGTGTGTCTTGAAGTACTTCTTGGGAGAGCAAAAGCCGGCATAGTTGTGACCATGCTGGATGTTGACACCACCCTGGTAGGTCTTTATCGCCCACTCGCCGTACCATTCCGGGTGCACCATGGAAGAACGGGAATGGCCGCTGCACCACAGCACGCGGTGCGCAAAGTCGGGCTTGTGGACGTAGTGGAGGTCTCCCACCTCGATGGTGCTCTTGCGGGGGATTACCTCCCCATCCGGATGGGGCAGGTAGAAACGGCAGCCAAGCCGCTTAAGAAGCGTGTAGGTCGCGTAGTACTGACCTCGTCCCTTGTTGCCCACCACTATCAGCTTGCCGGGAAAGGTCTTCAGTATCACGCCGTCGTAGCCGAGGTGCTCATCGTTCAAGATGTCCCCCACCAGCCTAAGGGTTTCGGGATGTCGTCCCATGATGATGACATTGCCGGCCGGCAAGCGGTCCGTGCGGCTGATTTCCAGTTTTGCACCGCTCATCTTCATGACGTACTCTTGCAGTTGGGCGGCGGATCGTTCTTCCACCTCCGTAGGCTGGGCACGCAGCACAATGGTCGCCGCCGGCTTGCCGTCTTCCACCAATATCATCGCACCTGCCTTGCCGGTGATGAGCACAAGCAGCCCCAACCCCACCAAGATGCCAGCTGTCGCGCGCATTTTCGCTTCCTCCTTTTTGCCGGTTAGATTTACCCGTCAGTCCTCGGCAGCAGCCGTTGTCTTGCTGCCTTTCACCTCAAGTTCTAATCGCAAGAGCACTCTCTCCCTGTCAATTGCACGACCAACCAGGCGTGTCCGGTAAATACCGGGCGCCGCTTGTGCAGGAACATGTACTGTGACCAGGAACGGTTGTACGATGTCGTATGGTACGTACACGGGAGCCGGCCGCAGGTGCTTGAGTGTCGGTGCCTCGGCCTTTTCACCCGGCGGCGTCCACACCACGGGCACAATCTCTACGGCGCCGGCTGCGATCTTTCCCGCCGGCCCCTTCAACGGCCCGGCGAGACGGACCGTTACCCCCTTCAGTTCTCCAACCAGGCTCAGCGCCACCACCTGCCGTCGTGCGGTCTCACCCGGTTTTGCCGCCAGGCGCACGATCCAGTGCACTTCCCCGGCAAAGTCCTTGGCGGGCGGGTAAACCGGCTTGGCGGCCGGCGCCTGGCCCAGGCCCCACGTCGGGTGCTTCACCCCCTGCTGCCGGCGCAGGCCACAAACGGCTACCCGTCGCGTACGCCGCCGTGCGCGCAGCAACCGTTCATCAAATTCCTTGACGGCAGCCTCAACTCTCCGGATGTCTTCTTCATCTTCGACCTCTCCGGCGCGGCGCGACAGCTCCTCGATGCGCTCGCCCAGCTCGTCGACCCACATCATCGCCCTCACGCGCCCGGGGAATGCGCGGGGAACGAAGGTAATCCGCAGTTCCTCCACGAACGCCTCGTAGCTGGTCACGCGCTGTTCGATGGCGGCCACCAAGGCCTGGACACGTGCACCGGTGTCCGCTGCCGGAAGCGTACCCGTCCCCAGCAGCGCACACGCCGTTACTATTACTATCCAACGCGTCTTCTGCATGACGCTTTACCCTACTTCTTCTTGCGGCGCGCCTTTTTCTGCGCCGCCTTGACCCTGCGCCGCATCTTGTCCCGGCGCACGGCGATAAGCAACGCCAGGTACCCGCCTAACGCCATTCCCCCGCCGCACAGGCCCAATCCCACCAACACCGCCACTCCCCCGTTTCTGCCCAATGCATCACCATACTTGCCGAATAATGCGACCACCCCTGCAAACCCCGCCAGCAACCCCGCTATCGCCCCGATGCCCGTCCAGATAAGCTGATAGGCTTCCTTCATTGATGCGTATATGCTCCTCGTCACACACGGCGGTTGCCGGTAACAGCCGCCCATTGTCGTTGTTGATGGCGGATTCATCGAAACACAGTTGTTACATTCCGCCACAATTCGCAATATCCTGCCATTTTGGAATACCGCTCCCTAAAACCGCTGCCGGCATTGTTGCCGGCGCCGCGTTTGTGATATATTGTCGCGTGGTTCAACTTGCTGTCTGCCAGTACACTTCACGACGCGAAAGAGGGGACGG
>JALGVG010000077.1 GCA_029819875.1 Candidatus Zipacnadia bacterium
CGTTCGTTTCCCAATGGAAGCAGTTGGTGGCCTCGGGACGGCTGGGTGAAGTGGTATATGCTGAAGGAGAGTACCTGCACGAGATAAGGGCGCTGATCGTTGATCCGCAAACCGGCCGGCCGCAGTGGCGGGCCCGGCGACCGCCACTGCATTATTGTTCCCATTCGCTGGGGCCGTTGTTGGAAATCATGGATGATCGGATTGTCCGGGCGTGCGGCATCGGTGACAGCCGCCGAATCTTTCCCCAGGGAGGCGTGGGAGGAATTGATATCCAGGTGGCGCTGTTTGAGACGCAAAAGCATGCTCTTATCAAGCTGCTGCGCAGTTCCGTGATCCCCCGCATACCGGCGTTGCATTACTACTCGTTGCTCGGCACCAAGGGATACGTGGAAAGCGGGCGGCGGGGCGTTCCCGGCAGCGGACTGTTGTACATTGAAGGGGACATGGACGACGCCGAGGAGATAGACATTGCAATCGTGGACACCGACCTGCCGCAGGCGGCAGCGGCCGGCGGACATGGCACAGCCGAATACAGCCTGGTGCAGGACTTCCTGGCCGCATTGGAGGCGGGACGAAAACCGCCGATTGACGAGGTGCGCGCCATGGACTTCACCATCCCGGGATTGATTGCCCACGAATCAGCCAAACAGCAAGGCAAGTGGTTGGAAGTGCCCTCGGTGGCCTAGCAGAAAGGGAGTAACCTGCATGGCGACCTTCAACTGGTCCGCCCCCCGGGTCGTGTTGTCGAGTGCATCGTTCGACATTGCCGACCAGCTTGTCGGACCCTTCAATCCCGTGGTGCAACAAACGGCTGAAGGCTACCGTATGTGGATGAACCTGGCGTTCAAGGACGGTACCGTCGAGATCTGGCATGGCACATCCGACGACGGACTTCACTACGGGCAGTTACGCAAGGCGTTCGGACCGGAGATATTCGGCGGCAGGAAGCTGCGGGTCGGCAGTCCGGCGCTATTGCGGGAGGGTGACTGTTACCGGATCTGGTTCTACGTTTTCGACGGCCGCCACCGGCGCATCTACACGGGCCGATCCCGTGATGGCCTGGGTGTCGAGGCCGTCGAACTATCCATTGACGTGGGAGCTTGCCCGCCCTACGATAACCGGTACACCTACAACCCTTTCGTGTTGCGCGATCGCCGGGACGGCCGGTTGCGCATGTGGCGGACCGGCTGGGAGAAATGGGACACCTCCGAGGAAGTGGCCAAGGGGTTGCGGCCCAGTCGGCATCGCGTGATTCACTGCTGGTCGGCGGACGGCGTGAACTGGCAGGATCACAGGATGGTTATTGACATGGGGGCCGAAGGGCAGCATGACGTGCTCGCCTCGCGGCTGCCGGGCAACGTGATCCAGTTTGCGGATGGGACGTTTGAGCTGTGGTATTCGGGCAGCTACCGTGACGAGGAACAGGATTGCGCGGTTTGGTGCATCATGCACGCCCTGTCCGAGGACGGCCTGAACTGGCATAGCTTCTCCATGGAGATTCCGCCCGGCTTCGAGGGCGGCCGGGACGCGATACAGAGTTATTCGCCGTTCGCCATTCGCCAACAGGGCAAGGTGAAGCTGTGGTACGGCGGCCGCAACAAGCAGCACCAGTGGTGCATCCTGTACACGGAGGCATTGACTTGACACACCGTGAACGGGTACTGGCAGCAATAAATCATCGCCGCCCGGATCGCATTCCCTGGGACTACTGGGCTACGAGCGAGATTACGCAGCGGCTATTGCAGCATTTCGGCGTAGCCGACAAGGAGGCGTTATTGCGCCACCTGGGGGTTGACTTGCGATACGTGGCTGGGCCCTCGTACGTGGGGCAACAGTTCCGGCGCTATGCCGATGGAAGCGTGGAGGACCTGTGGGGCGTTCGCCGCATGGAGAAGACGGTTCAACGTGACCGCTATCAGTGGACTTACAAGCATGTGGTATGCTCGCCGCTGGCGAGTGCCGAAAGCGTGGCGGACGTGGAGGCTTACTCGCACTGGCCGAGCGCCGATTGGTGGGACTACTCGCAGGTGCGTGAGCAATGCCAGGCCCACAAGGGCTACGCCGTTGTCAATGCCGGCGACCGCCTGGACCGCACTGCTCAGCTCAAGCCGATGATGTATCTGCGGGGCATGGAGCAAACCTATATCGACCTGCGGGACAATCCCGCTGTTGCGCAGGCAATCATTGAGCACATCACGACATATTTCCTGGAGTACAATCGCCGCGTGTTTGAAGCGGCGGGGGATGCCATCGACATTTTCATGATGGGCGATGATTTCGGCACCCAGTACGGGTTGATGGTAAGCCGACAAATGTGGCGGCGGTTTTTCCGCCGGGGCTTTGCTGCATATATCGAATTGGCCCACCAGTACGGTTTGAAGGTAATGCACCACACCTGTGGAAGCGTTGTCGAGCTCATCCCTGACTTTATCGAGTGCGGCCTGGACATCCTGCAGTCTCTCCAGCCCCAGGCCGCCGGCATGGACCTGGCCAAGTTGCGCAAGGAGTACGGTCGTGACCTGTGTTTCCATGGCGGGATTGACATCCAAGGAGTCTTGCCCCACGGTACGCCGCAGCAGGTGCGCGAGCACGTGCGGTCGCAAGTGGAGGCCGCCGGGGACGAGGGAGGATATATCCTGTGCACCGCGCACAACATCCAGCCCGATACGCCTATTGAAAATGTCGTGGCGCTTTTTGAGGCGTACAAGGAGTTTGCCTAGTTTGCTGGGGGTATTGAAGACAACGTGAAGGAATTAAGGGCGTAGTGGGGGAAGGAATTGCCAAGCGCACACTGCATTGGGAGAAAACCTTATGGCACAGATAACACCACGAGTTGCGTTGATTCAATTTCCCGGCTCCAACTGCGAATGGGAGACGAAACGGGCCGCAGAAGCGGCGGGAATTACCTGTGATGTGTTTCGCTGGAACCGGGATCCCAACGAACTTGCCGCGTACGACGGCTACATTATCGGCGGCGGCTTTTCCTACCAGGACCGGGTCCGCTCGGGGGTGATAGCCGCCAAGGAACCGATTTGCCAGACAGTATTTGAGCAGGCTACGGCAAACGGCAAACCGGTACTGGGCATCTGCAACGGGGCGCAGATACTGGTGGAGCTGGGCCTCATTCCGGGGTTAGAGCCCGGCAAAATCGAAATGGCCCTGGCGCCGAATCGTCTGGACCCGGCCAGCCGCATAAACCTGTTTGTCTGCCGCTGGGTGTATCTGAAACTCGCCTGCCCGCCCGACCGCTGCCAATTCACCGCTGCAATGGAGCCGGATTTCGTATGGCCGGTGCCCGTAGCTCATGGCGAGGGGCGCTTCACCACGCGCACCGAGGGCTTGATCGAGCAGCTATTCGACAACCAGCAAGTAGTGTTCCAGTATTGCGATGAAGACGGTAACGTGATTGACAGCCCCCAAGTCAATCCCAACGGCGCACTGGCAAACATCGCCGGGTTGTGCAACCCTCAGGGCAATGTAATGGCGATGATGCCCCACCCCGAGCGCGCCAGCTTTGTCCGACAGCTTCCCGGTGAGCTGGCCGGTGAATGGGGACGGCTGAAGCGCGATGCGTGGGGCAATGCGCAGGCGATGGCGGCCGCCGGCCCCGGGCGGCTGGTCTTCGCCTCGATGCGAGAGGCCCTCATGGCAAGGATAGTGGCTGCTTAAGGGGAAGAGGCGGCGGTAATGTGGCCATTCGCCTGAACATAGGTACGTAATTGACAGTAATCAAGCGAGGTATTAAATGCAAGCAGTTGAGCTATTGGTGACATTGAAGATCCCGGATGTGTCCGCTCTTACGGCGGCTAACGCCCTGCGCAGGCGCATGGGCTACGGTGACGTGCTCAAGGAGCTGACACGCGCCGATTACTATCGGCTGGAGCTGAACGTCGAGGATGAGGCGCAAGCCCGCGCCTTGGCCGATGAGATTGCCGAGCAGACCAGCCTGTTTGTCAATCCCAACAAGAATACGTACCAGGTCCGTACGGCCGGCGAAACACCCAACCCGCGGCAGGAGGATGGGCTGTGGGTGATAGACATACTGGTAACCGACATAGAGGGCGCGGCGGCCCCGGACCTGACGGAAGCTCTTCGCAAGCGGCTTGGCTATGGTGAAACCGTAGTCGAGGTGCAGAGGGGTATCCTGTGGAGTCTGAAATTGGACTGTGCGGGGCCTGAGGAGGCCAAGCGCCTGGCCGAAGAGATAGCAGTCACCCGTTCGCGGGACCGGGGCCTGTTGGTCAACCCGCACTTCCAGACATGGTGCATACCATAGCGGGACGCTGCTCGTGTCAGCCGCGGACCGTATTGCTTGGGTGGGCGCGCCAGCCATTGCAACACAAGCGGCTGTGGATATGCTTGTGGACAAGCAGTGTATAGATGGTGAACAATGTGCGCGGCAAGCGGGGCGGCCGGGCGGCAACAACCAGCGCGGAAAAAACCGTTGACAGTTGACAATTGATGTCTGGGCGGTATAATAGAGGCGGGAAGGTTGTGAAGAAGTTCACGAGCTGTCCGGCAGAGTGCAGCAAATCGAAAAAACGTTTTATTTTTGTGTCTGTAAGCCACATTGTGATATTTATCACAATCACTAAAGGCCAGACTGCAAGGTAGATTTTGATGCATGAACACGGTATAGCTGGAGACATCGTCCACGTGTTGATGGACAAATGCCGACAGAACAATGCCCCCGGTATCCGCCATGCCACTCTCCAGGTCAGCGAACTGTCCGGCATGACCCAAGACGCATTGCAAATGGCACTTGACCGCGCCTGCCAGGAGCACGATTTCCCATTGTTTGAGGTGCGGATGGTGAAGGAGGGAATCTTGGGGCACTGTTCGGTCTGTGGAACGATAGTGCAAGTCGATGATCAATTGAACTGCTGCACGTGTGGTCATGGACCGGTGCAGTTGATGGCTGACGAGGCCATATTGCTACTCGATTACGAGTTCTGTTAGCCCCGAGCAAAGAATGCCTCAGAGTGTGCGTACAAACAGTCGAGCAGAGGCGATTGCGCCCTGTGCGTGTCGTATAGTGGTCGAAGGCATCGTGCAAGGCGTTGGATTCCGACCCTTCGTGAATCGCCTGGCCCGCCGCTGGGGGGTGGGGGGAGCCGTTTTCAACTTCACCGGTGGCGTGGAGATTGAGATAGAAGGCCATCCGCAGGCTGTAGAGGGCTTTGTCGAGGAGCTGGCGCGAACAGCCCCTCCTATGGCTGTCATCGAGGCGGTCTCGTGCACTCCAATTGCCCCTGCAGGTCGTACCGACTTTACTATCGTTGCCAGCCGTGCAACCGATGAGGGCCACATATATGTATCTCCTGACATAGCTATTTGCGATGACTGCCGCCGCGAGCTGCTGGATCCGCGCGACCGGCGCTATCGTTATCCGTTCATCAACTGCACCAACTGTGGCCCACGATACACCATCATCAAGCGGTTGCCCTACGATCGGCCCAATACGTCAATGGCGTGCTTTGAGATGTGTGAGCAGTGTGCCGCCGAGTATCACGACATTGACGACAGGCGCTACCACGCCCAGCCGGTGGCATGCCATGAATGCGGCCAGCAGGTGAGCCTCGTGGCAGATGGTCGTTGTTGCGTCGGCGAGCAGGCCTTGCAGGCCGCCCAGCAGATGCTTGTGGCGGGAAAGATTGTGGCAGTCAAGGGGCTTGGCGGCTTTCACCTGGCATGTGATGCCACCAATGAGCAGGCGGTAAGATGCCTGCGGCGACGCAAGAACAGGGAGCAAAAGCCGCTGGCAGTCATGGCACCGTCGCTGGAGGCTGTTGAAAGTTTCTGCCTGGTAGACGAAAAGAGCCGGCAGTTGTTGTGCAGCCCGCAAGCGCCTATCGTTCTGCTGCCCAAGGCTCATCCTGAGCGCCTGGCCCGTTCAGTCGCACCCGACAGCTCCGATTACGGGGTGATGTTACCCTACACGCCCCTACACATCCTGCTGTTCGAGGGCACCGACCTGGCGGCGTTGGTGATGACCAGTGGGAACTTGTCCGACGAACCGCTGTGTACCGACAATGACGAAGCGGCCGAGCGCCTGGCAGGTATTGCGGATGGATTTCTGCTTCACAACCGCGATATTGTGGTCGGCTGCGATGATTCGGTGCTGCGCACGGCCAAGCACGGACCTATTATACTGCGCCGCAGCCGCGGGTATGCACCGTTGCCTGTGCGGCTGAAGCATCAGTTTCGGGAAACCCTGGCCGTCGGCGGCCAGTCGAAGAACACTTTTTGTTTCGTCAGGGGCCGGGATGCATTCTTAAGCCAACATATCGGGGACCTGGACGACGCACGCACTGCAGACTATTTTCAGCGCTGCCTGGTACATCTGTTGAACGTGTGGCAGGCTCATCCCCAGGCTGTCGCCTGCGATCAGCACCCGGGCTACCTGGCAACCGGGTTCGCACGACAATACGCGGAGGAACATCACCTGCCGCTGGTTGCCGTGCAGCATCATCATGCTCACATCGTCAGTTGCCTGGCGGACAACGGCGTCACGGGGCCGGCTATCGGTGTAGCGTGTGACGGCACCGGCTACGGGGAAGATGGAACCTCTTGGGGCTGCGAGCTGATGGTAGCTGACTTGAGCGAGTATGAACGCGTAGGGCACCTTGCCAATGTACCGCTGCCCGGCGGGGAGGCGGCTATCAGGGAGCCATGGCGGATGGCGGCAGTGTACCTGGAGCGGGCATTCGGGCCGGACTTTGCAAGCGAACTTGACATAGAGTTCTGCCGGCGGCTGGATCGTGAGAAATGGGACCTGCTCAGCAGCATGATTGAGCGCGGCGTCAACTGCCCGTCGGCGTCGTCGGCGGGACGACTGTTTGACGCCGTATCTGCGTTGCTGGGCTTGCACGCTGTCTCGGCCTATGAAGGCCAGGCGGCGATGAGCTTGGAGGCGGTGGCCGAACCGGTGGCCGAAGGCTACCCGTACACGCTGGCGAGCGAGGGTAGGCTGCTGGTACTTGACCCGCTCCCCATTATCGAAGGCATCGTGGATGACTTGCGGGCCGGTCGCACGCGCGGCGAAATAGCAGGCAAGTTCCACCGCGGCTTTGCGGCGATGTTGTGCGAGGCAGTGCGGTGCGTCAGCCGACAGACCGGTTTGCGCGAGGTAGCACTGTCGGGAGGGACATTTCAGAACCGGATTGTGCTGGAAACGCTGTGCGGGATGTTGGAGCAACACGGATTGAAGCCGCTGTATCACAAGAGCGTGCCTCCCAATGACGCAGGCATCAGCCTGGGGCAGGCGGTTGTGGCAGCTCAAAGGTTGTCGCGCGGTTGACATATACTGCTTGCCAAGCAAGCTGAGAAGCTGAGGAAGAATCCCAGGCAAGCATCGCTTGGTGGTGTAAAGGAAGATATGTGTCTGGCAGTGCCGGGGAAAATCGAAGCGATTGAGGGCTTGACAGCCAGCGTCCAGGTGGGGGGCGTTGTAGTGCGGGCGCGGCTGGACCTGGTGGATGATGTGCAGGTCGGTGACTACGTGCTGGTACATGCAGGTTTTGCCATAAACAAGATGGATGCCGCCGAAGCCGAGGAGACCCTCGCCCTGTTGGGGGAGGTGCAGCGGCTTGCCGACCAGTGAGCTTGCGGCGCAGGTCGCAGATATTGCCGGGCAACTGAGCAAGCAAACCACGCGGCCGATGCGCTTTATGGAAGTGTGCGGTACCCATAGCATGGCCGTGGCACGCTACCGGTTGCGCCAACTGCTCCCTGACAACGTGCGACTGATATCCGGGCCGGGCTGCCCGGTCTGTGTCACCCCTGCATCAGAAATCGATGCCGCTATTGCCTTGGCGAAGCGACCGGATGTAACGGTTGTGACATTCGGCGACATGATGCGGGTGCCCGGCTCTGACGGTAGCCTGGCGTTGGCGCGGGCGGCGGGCGGGCAGGTGCAGGTGGTCTATTCGCCGATGCAGGCGCTTGAACTGGCTGTCCGCCGGCCGGATCGGCACGTGGTATTCATCGCCGTCGGGTTCGAAACGACGGCCCCCGGCGTGGCATGTGCCGTCCAAGAGGCACACAGGCAGCAAGTGGACAACTTCAGCATTCTGTGCAGCCACAAGTTGATTCCCCCGGCCATGGCGGCGCTGCTGGAAAGTGGGGAGGTGGCAATTGACGGGTTCCTGTGTCCGGGCCATGTCAGTACCATCATAGGAACCACTGCATACGAGCCACTGGTGAGGCGGTTCGCGATACCATGCGTGGTGGCGGGATTCGAGCCGCTGGACATAATGCGAGCGCTGGCAGCACTGGTGGCGCAGGTGGTAAGCGGCCAGGCCCGGGTGGAGAACGCTTACGAGCGTGCCGTGCAGCCTGAGGGCAACCAGAAGGCGCAGCAGCTCATCAGTCGGGTGTTTGAGGTCACGGCGGCGGAATGGCGTGGGCTGGGTGTCATTGCTGCCAGCGGCCTGCGGTTGCGCGAAGAGTTCTCGCACTTCGATGCACTCAAGCGCCTGGATATCGAGTTGCGCCCGGTGCCGGAGAATCCGGCCTGCCACTGCGGCGAAGTATTGCGGGGCGTGATGGAGCCGCACGAGTGCCCGGCATTCGGCCGGGCGTGCACGCCCGAGCACCCGCTGGGGCCATGCATGGTCAGCAGCGAGGGCTCCTGCGCCGCGGCGTACAAGTATCGATGAGGATGGTGTGCCGAGGTTATCATGACAAGTGATATTGTGACTTTGGCTCACGGCTCCGGCGGAAGAGCAATGCAGGAATTTATCCGCCGGGAGCTGATGCCGATATGCGACCAAGAATTGGGCCGGGCGCTGGAAGATGCGGCTCGATTGCCGTTTGCCGACGGCTGGCTGACATTCACCACCGACACTTTTACCGTCCAACCGCTGGAGTTTCCAGGAGGGGATATCGGCAAGCTGGCGATCTGCGGAACGATCAATGACTTGGCCATGCGTGCCTCGCAGCCGCTTTATATCAGTCTGAGCCTGGTTATCGAGGAGGGGCTCAAGATCGACACGCTGCGCCGGCTGCTGGGGTCTATCGGCGCCGCGGCACGCGAAAACAACGTGGCAATCGTGACCGGTGATACGAAGGTGGTCGGTAAGGGGCAGGCTGACGGGTTGTTTATCAACACCGCCGGCATCGGCAAGCCGATGATGGAGCCGTTGCCCGGCGTTACGCGGGCGCAGGTTGGAGACAAGGTGCTGATCAACGGGCCGGTGGGTGAGCATGGTATCGCGGTGCTGGTGGCGCGGGAAGGGTTGCAACTGCAAACCGAGTTGGAAAGCGATTGCGCCGCCCTTGCGGGCCTGGTGGCTGACATGGTGGCGGCAGGCGGCAGGGCGATACACACACTGCGCGATGCAACGCGCGGGGGACTAGCTGCCGTCTTGAATGAAATAGCCGCCGCCTCGGGCGTAGGTATCGAGATAGACGAAAGCCGCCTGCCGCAGAATCCGGCGGTTATGGGAGCCTGCGAAATACTGGGACTGGAGCCGCTGGAGGTGGCCAACGAGGGCAAATTGGTGGCAGTAGTGGCACCTGATGCAGCACCGCAAATCCTGGAGGCGATGCGAGAGCATCCGCTCGGTCGCCAAAGCGCCATTGTCGGGGAGGTGATGGAGGGCAACCGCGTTACCCTTAAGACATTGTACGGGACGAGCAGAATTGTTGATATGCCCAGCGGGGAATTGTTGCCCAGGATATGCTGATAACTTGGTGCCGTGCCCGACCAAGCTTGACGTGGGCGACAATATCACCGCAGTTGACGGGGAAAACCTGCAGCTAGTCAGTGTACGAAGAGGATACTGGCGTCATGTTCATTTGACGGCATGAAATTCTCGTCTGCCATCTGGAAAGAAGCTGCTTGCTGCTTCTGGTGGCGGTCCTACTCAGGAGGTTTTGAAGCATGGAATTACGAGTAATCACCAGCGAGGGCGTACGGGCGTTGGCCGTAAGCTTGATGAAAGAAGCCAACGTCGTGGCGCCTCAGCGGCGGGAAGGCCGTGATCAATGGTCATTTGCCAAGGTCAAAGACCCCGCAGACATCTGCCTGGAATACACCAGCACGGTGCTCCCGCCCAAGAAATTCGCCTTCCCGACCGAAGAACGGCTGCTGAGATACAAGATGGGAGAAGAGCCGAAGGTAGAGCCAACGATTGAGAGCGAACCGCTCGTGCTTTTTGGTGTCCATCCGTGCGACATTTATGCACTCAACTGCCTGGACGTCACAATGACGGATGAACATGCTGACCCCAACTGGGTAGCCAGGCGGCAGCAGATGCGCATCATCGGCGTGGACTGCTTGCCGGACGAGTATTGTTTCTGCGCGGCGATGGGGACAGCAACGGTGGACGAAGGCTATGACCTGTTCTTGACGCCGATCGAGGGGGGCTACGTGGTGAAGGTGGGCTCGCAAGCGGGCGAGGAAATGCTTGCGGCCGTTTCCACGCGCCCGGCCACCGCGGACGAGGTCAAGCAAGCCGAAGAGTACCTCAGCAAGCAGCTGGCGATGCAGCAAGATCGCAAGATAGCTTGCGAAGTGACCGCTCTGCCTTTGCACCTGACCGGCGTCGTTGAC
>JALGVG010000078.1 GCA_029819875.1 Candidatus Zipacnadia bacterium
CTGCACTCAAAACCGTCATTTTAAAAATTCTACCACAACCGGTGCTGTACATGCAATCTGCCGAAGGCAGATATTCAGCGCTCCTCGGGGCGCCACTTACTGCGGCTCCGGCGATGCAGCATAGACCATTTCGGTCTCGCCGATGATTATGGTGTCCCCCTCCCTTACCCCTGCTTGCTCCAGCCGCTGAATAATCTGCGCCTTCTGCAGCCGCTCGTGCAACCACGCAACGCCATCCGGGCTGGACAAGTCGGTGCGCTCCACCATTTCCTCTATCTCGTCGCCACGCACCATGTACACGTCATCGGCCAGCTTGCTTATGGTCAACTCCCGCGTCGGCCGCGGAGGCATTGTAAAAACCTCGGTGGCCGCTTGCTGCCCTGCCGGCTCTTCGGGCACCAGTTCCCCCAGTCGGCTGATGACGTGGTTGACCAACGCCGCAACCCCTTCGCCGGTGACCGCCGATATCGGGAAACACGCCAGTTGCCGCTGTTCGAAGAAACGTCGGCAGCGATCCAGATTCTCGGCAGCTTGCGGCAGATCGATCTTGTTCAGCGCAATGACCTGGGGCAAGGCGGACAGGCTGTCCGAGAAGCGTGCCAATTCCGCGTTAACCGTCTTGAAATCGTCAAGCGGATCGCGGCCATCAACGGCCGCGATATCCAGCATGTGAATAAGCAGCCGCGTGCGCTGCGCATGGCGCAAGAACTGGTGACCGAGGCCCACTCCTTCCGCAGCCCCTTCGATAAGCCCCGGCAGGTCGGCGAATACGTAGCTTCTATCCGCATCCACCCTTACGACCCCCAGGTTCGGTGCCAGAGTGGTGAAAGGATAGGAGGCGACTTTGGGCTTGGCGGCCGATATGACCGAGATGAGGGTTGACTTGCCGACATTCGGGTAACCGATAATGCCGACATCGGCCAACAGGCGCAGTTCCAGGCGCAGGCGATGTCGTTCGCCTTTTTGGCCCTTCTCGGCGAAGCGCGGAGTGCGGCGCGTGGAGGTGGCAAAGCGCGCGTTTCCTCGCCCGCCGGCTCCCCCGCGGGCGGCGATCAGTATCTGTCCCGGCCGCGTGAGGTCGGCTACCTGCTGGTTGGTTTCCGCGTCGTAGATGACGGTTCCGGCGGGGACCTTTATGACCAGGTCCTTGCCTGACCTGCCGGTCTTGTGTGAGCCTTGTCCATGCGCGCCGTCAGGCGCCTTGTACCGATACTTGTACTGAAAGTCCAACAGGGTGCCGAGGTGGGGGCCGACCGCGATTATCACATCCCCGCCCTTGCCGCCGTCTCCCCCATCCGGTCCTCCCCTGGGAACGTAGGCCTCGCGGCGGAAACTCACGCAGCCGTTTCCTCCTCTGCCGCCTTCAACCTCGATTTCCGCTTCATCCACCAACATGGCAACTTACCCCTTGGTTTGACCGTCCCTGAGAAAACATTACTGCCGACACCTTCAGCGCCGGCAGTAATCATCATTCATCCTCGCCAAGTCCGCGCTACGTCATATCGCTGACAACGCTGACCCGCTTGCGCCCTCCCCGCGTGGCCTGGAACTGCACAATTCCGTCGCGGAGGGCAAACAGGGTGTAGTCCTTGCCCATGCCGACATTGCGCCCGGGCCGCACCTTGGAGCCGCGCTGGCGCACTATGATCGAGCCGGCAGTCACGAAGCCGCCGCCGGGCGCCTTCACGCCCAAGCGTTTGGACTGACTGTCCCGGCCGTTCTTGCTGCTTCCCATTCCTTTTTTGTGTGCCATATTCTCTCACCCGGTAATATCGAATAGTGTTACTGGTTGTTGCCTGTGCCTTCGATCTGCATAATGCGAACCGCAGTGAACTCCTGGCGATGGCCGAGCATTCGCTTGTAGCGTTTCTTGGGCTTATACTTGAAGACGCGAAGTTTCCGATCACGCCCCTGCTGAATGACGCGGCCGGTGACCTTTACCCCTTCGATATACGGGTCGCCGACGGCTACCTTCTCCCCGTCATGCAACAGGAGCACCTTGTCAAACGACACCGTTGCCCCTACCGCGGCATCCAGTTTATCCATCTTGATGGTCTTATCATGCTCGGCCCTGTACTGCCGGCCGCCTAGCTCGAATATAGCGTACATTGATCTTTCTTGTCCTCCTGCCCCAATTCCTGAAAACACGAAAAATAACTGCGCAGCCGTCAAAACACTTGCCGGCTGCACGTTGTAATCATAGCCAAAAGTGGCGTAAAAGTCAAGAACAAACGCTCTTGCAGCGGCCGCCACCACTCAGCGGGATCCCGGCGCCAGGCTTTCAGCCACCGTGACTTCTTCCAACCCCAGCCACACGCGGAACACAAGACCGACATGGTGCAACCAGTTCGTGGCCCTGCGCCGCACGGTAACCAGCCAGTTGTGCGTGCGGTCTGCGAACGAAAGGGGCGCCTGAGACTTTGGGGTTTGTCGGCGACTGAGGCGGATAACGCGCTCGCCGGCAGCGACGAGTCCCAACTCCGCCCGCGCCGCCCACTCCTTGCCCGCGTCCGTATGCAGGTAAGCCACCCACTGCGCCAGCCGTTCGTTTTCCCGGTGCAATCGCTCGTAGGTGCGCGCCTTTTCAATCACCTGTGCCGCCACGGCCAGGCCGCGGATCGTCGGCTCGAACGGGCGCAGGTGAGTGACGAACAGCAGCATCAGCAGCGGCCCAATGACGAACAATACCCACCCTTCCAGCCTGTGAGCCGCGTACGGAGCATTCTGCCGGGGATCAGTCTCCTGCAGCCTGTCAGCGGTTACCAGACGTCGGTTTGCCCGTGCGGCCGCCATCTACTACTCCCCCTGCTTCGGTGCAAGCTGTTATGGATGCTTTTCAGGCTAAAAGGCCACCAGGCACTTTGTGGCTTCTCCACTCCGCCTGCCCTGCCGCATCGGCCGATAGGTCTCCCGACGCGCCATCGGCATTGCCGTGCCCACTATACTGCCAATCCGACAAGTAGTCAAGAACCGCAGCCGCCCTCCATGCACGGCGCGCGTATGCCGGCCGGGTCGCCTGCTGCAGGCATGCCCTGCTTCATTGCGTTGGCGGCAGGTCAAGCGTGAGATGCAGCTCGCGCAGGGCCTTGGGGTCGGCCGGAGCCGGCGCCCCGCTCATCAAGTCCTGGGCGCGCTGGGTCTTGGGGAAGGCGATGACCTCCCTGATATTGTCTTCTCCGGCCAACATCATCACCAGGCGGTCAAAGCCCGGCGCGATGCCGCCGTGAGGCGGGGTGCCGTATTCGAAGGCCTTAAGCAGGAATCCGAAGCGCGCTTCGGCCTGCTCACGGCTGATGCCCAGCACATCGAATACCTGCTGCTGGATGTCGCGACGGTGGATCCTGATGCTGCCGCTGGCCAGCTCGATGCCATTGATGACTATATCGTAGGCCTGTGCGCGCACCTTCCCCGGATCGGACTGCAACAGGTGCAGATCGTCATCGTGCGGCATGCAGAAGGGATGATGCTCGGCCTCCCAGCGCCCCTCTTCCTCCGACCAGGCGAACATGGGGAAATCCAGCACCCAAAGCGGGGCGAAGGTGTCCGCGCTTACCAGGCCAATGCGCCGGCCCATCTCGCGCCGCAGCCAATCCAGGCTCTCAGCCACAATGGCGGGCGTATCGGCCACTATCAGCAACAGGTCGCCGGCGCGCGCCCCGAAGCGCTGTATTATCGCTGCTGCTTCCTGTTCGCTGAAAAACTTGGCTGTTGGTGCATCAAGGCCGTCATCGGTGACCCTGAACCATGCCAGCCCTTGGGCCTTGTGCTGCTTGGCAAAGTCAGTAAGTTTGTCCAGTTGCGCCCGTGACAGGTCGCCTTGGCCTTCGGCCTTGAATCCCTTCACTTGTCCACCTTTTGTTACGGCCTGCCTGAACACCTTGAACTGGCACTGTTCGGCGATGTCGCTGATATCTACAAGTTTCATTCCGAACCGCGTATCCGGCTTGTCGGTGCCGTACTGGGCGAGGGCCTCGGCATAAGTCATGCGGGGAAAGGGCAGCGGCAACTCGACGCCGATTGTCTCCCGGAAAATGTGCGCTATCAGCCTCTCGGTCACATCCAGCACGTCGTCGCGCGTCACAAACGACATCTCCATGTCAATCTGGGTATGTTCCGGTTGCCTGTCGGCGCGCAAGTCTTCGTCGCGCAAGCAGCGGGCAAGCTGGAAATAGCGGTCAATGCCCGCTACCATCAGCAGTTGTTTCATTATTTGTGGTGACTGCGGAAGCGCGTAGAATCGGCCCGGGTTTACGCGGCTGGGCACAAGGTAGTCGCGGGCACCCTCGGGCGTGGGCTTGAACAGCAGCGGTGTTTCAATCTCCCAAAAGCCTTCGCGGGACAAAAACTCCCTGGTCGCCTGGGCGGCACGGTGCCGCAGATAGAGGTTGGCTTGCATGCGCGGGTCCCGCAGGTCAATGTAGCGGTATTTCAGCCGCACCAGTTCATCGGTTTCCGTGCGGTCGGCAATGGAAAACGGGGGAGTCTCGGCCTCGTTGAGAATCTCGGCCTCCTCCGCCACCACTTCTACTTCCCCGGTGGCAAGTTCGGGGTTTTCCGTGCCCTCCGGGCGCCGTCGCACGACGCCGCGGACGGCGACGACGAACTCACCTCGCATCTGTTCGCCTACCTGGTGGGCCTGGGGAGCGACAGCAGGGTCGAACACCACCTGCACCAGCCCGGCGCGGTCCCGGAGGTCCACGAAAAGAATTCCCCCGTGGTCGCGATAGCGATGCACCCAGCCATTGAGCACCACCTGCTGCCCGATATGGTCAGAGCGTAATTCGCCGCAACGAATTGTCCTCTTCATGAAGCCCGTCGGTCCGGACATTATCTATCCTCCTGCAGTACATCCAATGATCAGTATTTCTCACCAGCCGAACAATCAGAAATTGCGCAGGTATTCCACTGCGTCAGTGCGCGCTACCTGCTGCTGCTCGCCGGTCTGCATGTTGCGCACCACCACCACGCCCTTGGCCAGTTCATCTTCTCCGAGAATAACGGTGGCCGCAAAGCCCTCGGAATTGGCGAACCGAAGCTGCGAGCGCAGACTCCGCCGCCGGTAATCGAGGTCGGCTATGATACCAGCGTCCCGCAACTCGGAAGTCAGCTTGATGGCCTCCGCCCACGCCTCGTCATTCAGTGCCGCCACCAGCACCCCCTCCCTGGCGGGTTCGCCCTCCTCAAGGCCGAGGGCCTTGCGGGCCAACAGCACGCGTTCCAACCCGATGCCGAAGCCCACGCCGGGGGTAGGTTCGCCGCCGCACTGCTCTACCAAGCCGTCGTATCTTCCGCCTCCACCGATGGAGTCCTGGGCGCCCAGCCCTTTGCACACGAATTCAAATGCGGTCTTCGTGTAGTAGTCCAGCCCCCTGACGATGTGGGGGTCCAACACGTACTCGATACCCAGCAGGTCGAGAGCGGCGACGAGGCCCTCAAAGTGTTCACGGCACTCGTCACACAGCATATCCAGCAGCTTGGGCACCTGCTCGGTTATGCGGCGGCAGGCCGGCTGCTTGCAGTCCAAAATGCGCAGCGGGTTGCGCTCGTAACGTCGCTGGCAGTCAGGGCACAACTCTTCGACGTGCGCGCCCAGCGCCGCTTTTAGGGTCTCTACGTAGGCCGGAGTACACTTGGGGCACCCTACTGAATTGAGCCGCAACTGCACGTCCTCAAGCCCCATCTCTTGGTAAAACGCCAGTGCCAGGTCAATCACCTCGGCGTCGACTGCCGGATTGGAGGATCCAATGGCCTCCACCCCTGCCTGGTGATGCTGGCGGTAGCGGCCCGCCTGCGGTCGGTCATAGCGGAAGATAGGCGCTATGTAATACAACTTGACCAGGCGCTCGCGATCCTGGCCCTGAAGGTTGTTTTCAATAAAGGCGCGCACCGT
Organism: Candidatus Zipacnadia bacterium; assembly: GCA_029819875.1. Taxonomy (GTDB): domain Bacteria; phylum Armatimonadota; class Zipacnadia; order Zipacnadales; family Zipacnadaceae; genus JALGVG01. The sequence continues at coordinate 5,891 of JALGVG010000078.1, forward strand.
GGGGGCGGTACCCTCGGCTCGCAGGGTCAGGCTGTGGCCCCCTTTATCCTCGAAGGTGTACATCTCCTTGCGGACGATGTCGCTTTCTTCGCCCACCGTGCGCGTGAACAGCCCGGTCTGCTCGAAAACCGGGGTGCGTATTTCGCGATACCGGTACCGCTTGCACAACCGGCGAAATGCCGTCTCCGCCCGCTGCCACTGCCCCACCTCGTCGGGCAGAATGTCATTTACTCCCCGCGGTCGTCTATAGCGCATATACAACCATTCCTCAGACGTGAAGAAGCCCGCACTAGGCGGGCCTGTAGCACAATATCTCCCGCCTCGTATTACTGCCGGGTGACATCTTCTTTGTTCCTGGGGACGAGTTCCCCGCGTATTGACAATTCCATAAGTTCAAGGTAGTACGGATGGCGCGACAGCACGAACACCTGGTACTCAGCGGCCAAGGCCAGCAGCAACAGGCTGTAGCGCACCCCCAGGCCGGCAATGCCGGCCAGCAGTGCCGCCAGGGCGATGGCAATCCCAATGACCGTCAACGCGATGGTCGAGTTGTAGATGCTCTCGAACACCAGCATGGACCGAGCAGCAAGTTGGCGCTTGGTCGGGGTGAAACGATTGCCGCCGGCGGCCTCGTATGCGCGCCTGCTCAGCCGCTGGGCATCAGTCCACCGCCCATCCAGATAAAAGCCGGCCAAAAACAGCAAGGCGCACATCGCCAGCACGGCGTCGAACTGGCGGCGCACAAGCACCGACGGATGCTGTCCGGCGGCTTGCGTGGGAGCAACTATGAGCGCCAACAGCGTCATCACCACCAGCGGAGCTGCTCCCCACAACAGCCATGTCCGCCATAGCCGTTGGCGTGCCTCTTTCAGCCGGGCTGTCCGCTCATCCTGTACTTTCATCGGTATGGCTCCAGGCTCAGCGATCGTCTCATCACTATATCATCGGCTGCTGGAGCCTGTCAATCGCCCCACCAACTCGTCACGCATTGCGGCGCGCACCCCAGCTATCTATCCCTGTGGCGAGGGCTCAATAACTTGCTGCTCGCCCTGTCCGAAGATGTCGCGGTAAGCCACGGCGGTCGCACAGTAGTAGATCGGCATCGTGATCAGCACACCTATGCCGCAGGCCACTACGCCGAGCTCCGATATCAGCACGATGAGCAGGTAGAAGAGAGTGAATGCCAGCCACTCAGGCGCAACCCGCTTGTAGCTTGCCTGCACGGCCTCCCATCCGCCCATCCGCTTGTCCATGACCAGCGGGAAGACAAACATCAGCAAAGCCCCAACGCCCAAGGCGGCAAATATCCACACAATATTGACAATAACCGCCACCAGCTTGCCAAGCAACGGTATGTACCCCAGTATGCTGGATAGAATGCCCAACGCTATCGCCACGCCCAGGTAGGCAGCCATTACCAGCAAGAACGCTACGACAGACTGTCCGAAAACCTCGAAGCCCTTGAACAGGTCGCCGACTTGCACCGGCTGGTCGGGATTGCGCATTTTCTTCAACGCCACGTAGTACATCCCGCAAGCCATGGGGCCCACCAAGATTACCGTCGCTGACAATACCCCGGCAATGAGCGCCACCACTGCAAACATGACCAGGTCCTTGGACACGAGTTGCCAGCCTTGGCCGATCCATTCGCCTATCTTGACCATCTGTGCGCCTCCTTAGCCCGGCGTCACCTGCGGACACAACCGGACAATAGTACTGTAGTACCGTTGTGCGGCACAATTAGTTTGTTCGACACCAAAACGGCCAAACCTTCTACAGACGGTTAAGAAAAAATCCGCACCGCACGCCTGCCGGGCGGCAGCTAACGCACGGTATCCTGGTAAGCATTGACGGTTTCGCTCGCCGTTTGCACCCAGGAGAACCGCGCCGCTCGCTGTCGCCCTGCCTCTGCCAGGAACCGGCGCAGCTCTGCATCCGAGGCCAGGCGCGCTATCTGTCGGGCAATGTCCGCCGGCGATAGCGGATCAACCAGCAGGGCTGCCGTGCCGGCCACCTCGGGCAATGCTGAAACAGAGGAGGTGAGAACCGGCGTCCCGCAGGCCATCGCCTCCAGTACCGGCAGGCCGAAGCCCTCGTACAGGGTCGGGAACAGCAGCGCCAGCGCCCCGGCATACAGTGGCGGCAAATCATCATCGGGCACATACCCCAGCAGCCTGACGCGTCGCGTCAGGCCCAGGTCGGCGATCATGTCCTCCAGTCGGGGCTGCCGCCAGCCCTGCTTGCCGACAATGACCAGCTCTACTGGGCCGGTTTTTGCGCGCGCGAACGCTTGCAGCAGGCGCGGCAGGTTCTTGCGCGGCTGCAAGGTGCCCACAAACAGGAAGTAGTCGCTATTCAGCCCGTACCGCGCCCTCGTCCGGCCGATTGCGTCCTCATCCGGCGGCACGCTGAACTCCGGCGGGGCCGCGTAAGGGATTACGGCCAGCTTGTCGCGGCCTATATGGTAGGCTGTCATTATGTCGTGCGCCGTGCACTCGGAGGGTACCGTCACCCTCGCCGCCCGCCGCATGCTCCTGGGCATCAGCCAATTCATAAGCAACCGGTCCTTGAAATCGAACCACTGGGGGAAAAGCCGAAACGTGATGTCGTGAACCGTGCACACGTAGGGGCAAGGCAGCCGCAAGGGGGCGATGTACTGCAGGTGAACGACGTCGGCGCGCAATCGCCGCGCCAGGCGCGGAAGGGCACAGGCAGTCCACAGTTTGCCGCCCGGCGAGGTGTGAACTACCACCTGCAAGTACTTCGTATCCAATAACGCCTCTATCCGGGGAGGCAGCGGCCGGTCAACAAGCACAAAATACTCTATGTTTCCGTCAACACTCGGCAGGTGCCGTAGCAGGTTGAGCATGTAAGTGCGGTCGCCCGTCTGGGGCCGCGCGATAGTGCGGGCATCAATGGCAACCCTCATGGCGAGGCTCGCAGCCCTTCGCTGGGAGCTTGGTGTTGCCGGGCCTTTGCCAGCCGCTCGCGGGCCAGCTCGGCATAGACGGCGTCAATTTCAAATCCCACGAAGCTCCGCCCCAGCCGCCGGCACACCACAGGGCAGGTTCCCACTCCGCAGAAAGGATCCAATACCAGGTCGCCTTCGTTGGTGGAGGCCAGTATCACGCGCTCCACCAGCCGCTCCGGCTTCTGCGTGGGATGGGCCTTCGTACCGCCATCCACCATCACGCGCTCCTGGCCCCGGCACAGCGGAAAGTACCAGTCCGACCGCATCTGCTTGCCGCCGTTGATTTGCTTCATCTGCCAGTAATTAAACGTGTAGTCCTTGCGGCGGCGATCCTTGACCGCCCAGATCAGTGTCTCCTGCGCATTGGTGAAGCGGGTACCCCGGAAGTTGGGCATGGGGTTGGTTTTTATCCACACCACGTCGTTGAGTATCCAAAACCCCAGGTCCATGAGCACCTTGCCGACCCGGTAGATGTTGTGATAGGTCCCTATGACCCAGATGGTGCCGTTATCCTTCAGCAGGCGCCGCACCTGTGTCATCCACGCAACCGTGAACTCGTCGTACGCCTGCAGTGAGGCGAACTCGTCCCACGCCTGCCCCTGCATCCCGTCGACCACGGTGCGATTGGGGCGCAGCAGCGGTCGCGGGAGCTGCAGGTTGTACGGCGGGTCACAGAAGGCCATGTCGAAGGCGCCGTCGGGCAGATGCTGCATCAGCTCGATGCAGTCGCCGGTTATTATGCGGTTGAGCCAAGACTGCAGCGCTGCTTTACTATTCATTATTCATTTTCCAGGTGTCCTACACACAACTTCACTCCCGCGCCGAAGTAGATGTCCCGCCCCACGAGGGCGAAGCCGCAAGTCGCCCCGGGGTAGCTGCCCAGAATTTCGACGTGGTGGTCGGTGGGGCTGATGCGGAAGAAGCTGTCTCCTCCCATCCCGTACAACCAGCCATCATCACCCACCTGCAGGGCTTCCATGTGCACGGCTCCCGGCACCTCCACGGTGCGGACCAGCTTCCGCGCGCGGGGGTCGAAGATGAACACTATGGACCCTGCCGATCCGTACAGCAACCCGTCACTACCCATCTGCAGGGCCGCGATGCAGGTTACCCCCGGCACCGGCACGCACTCGAAGACCTTCTCTTCCCTGTTCACATCGAAGGCGAACAGCACCGCTTCCTTGGCCTTGGGCGTGGTTCCCCCACCGCCCCTGATATCCGTTGCGGCCCATACCAGGCCTTGCGCCGGGTCCATCGCCAGGCTGACGACTGACTGGTCAGGTACGATGTTGCGCCAGATGGTCTTCTTGAAAGTGCCCGGCTGCAGGCGGCTGAGGGCCCCGCCCCAGGTGCCGTAGGCCGGCCGCGAAGCGATCCAGATGTTGCCGTCAAAGCCTACCTCCATGGAGGTGGGACGGTTTTGCTCCTCCCCGAGGCGGCCCAGGTCCACCGGGTTGTTCACCTGGGGATCGGCTCCGAAGTTGTACGGTTTGGAGGGATCGTAGACCGACAGCGCGGCGCCCGGATAGGCGGCTATGTAAAGCTTGCCGTCCAGGCGGGCAAATGAATAGACCTCGCCGGTGGCGTTGACCCCCTGGCCGAGGTTGACCAGCTTTCCGCCCGCAGGATCATACTCGAACACCCTCAGCGGCATGACGCTGCTGCCATATATG
>JALGVG010000239.1 GCA_029819875.1 Candidatus Zipacnadia bacterium
GAGTGGTTGATGGCGGTGCCGACTATCGCCGGCAAGCGCGGTATTCTGCTGGGGGTGGCCCTCGGCGGCATTGCGACCTCGCTGCGCATCATTCTGGGCATTGAGCGGGCGCACCTCGGAGGGGGAGGAGGTGGCTAGCAGTAGTGGCTAACGACAAGCGCGCGAAGTTCTTTGAACGAATGCTGTACATTGATCGCCGCTGGATTTTTGTGGGCATCGCCTTGGCGGTAATCGTGCCGTACATTATTCCCGGCCTGAAGATGTCCGGCGGCGCGGTTTCCTCGCGCACGAGGGCGATTTATGACACCATTGACCACTTGCCGCCGCGCAGCGTGGTGATGATCTCGTTCGACTACGGGCCGGCCTCGATACCCGAGATGCAACCGATGGCCGTCGCCATCTGCAAGCACGCCATGTCACGGGATCTGCGGGTCTTTGGCGTTGCAGTCCATCCCCAGGGGCCGCTGCTGGGAGAAGAAGCACTCCGCGAGGCTGCAGCCGAGTACGGTAAAAAAGACGGCATAGACTATGTGAATCTCGGCTACAAACCCGGCGGAGCAGTGGTCATCAAGGGCATCGGCACCAATATTTACAAGGTCTTTCCCACTGACATGGCGGGCAAAAACTGCGCAACGCTGCCCGTGATGCGAGGAGTAAAGACTTACAACGATATCGACTTTGTGATTACGCTTTCCTCTACGCCCATTCCGTTTTCGTGGATCGCCTTCGCACACGAGGCGTACGGGGCGAAACTTGGCGTAGGGGTCACGGCGGTTATGGCCACCGACTTTTATCCGTACCTGCAAACGGGCCAGTTGGTGGGGCTTATCAACGGCTTGAAGGGAGCGGCCGAATACGAGTACCTGATTGACCATCCGGCCAGCGCGGCCCGCGGGATGCTGCCGCAGTCCGTGGCCCACTTGTGGATTATTCTGACCGTTATCTTGGGCAACATCGCCTTCTTCGCCCAACGGGCAAAGTCCAGGCGCTCTTGAGGATACCGATCATGGACCCAGCCGCACCGGCAACAGGTATTATGTATTACCTCAGTGCTCCCGTCATCGGCACAGGGGTTGCCGCCTTGCTGACTTTGGCCATCTACAGCTTCTTGTACGCCGACAACCCGGTGTACAAGTTCGCGGAGCATCTTTTTGTGGGTGTGTCAGCCGCCTACGGGGTAGCCATCACCTACCACATGGCGGTAATACCGCTGATTATCGACCCGCTGTTCCGCCCCGAAAACACTCCCAGCGGCAAACCCCACTACCTGGTAATCATACCCACCTTGCTGGGGCTGATGATGTTCAGTCGCTTCTTCAGGCGCTATGACTGGATGTCTCGCTGGCCGATTGCGTTCACGATGGGCATCGGGGCGGGCCTGTCCATCCCCGCCACGGTCGAGACCAACATCCTGCCGCACTTGTACAGCACGATGCAGCCGCTGGCACCGATGACCGACGGCAAGCTGAACGTGCTGGCGGGCCTGGACAACCTGTTGCTGCTGGTGGGAGTTGTCTGCGTGCTGATATACTTCTATTTCTCGTTGGAACACAAAGGCGTAGTGGGCAGGCTTTCGCGGGTCGGCATCTGGTTCCTGATGATCGCCTTCGGGGCAGGCTTCGGCAACACGGTCATGGCGCGCATCAGCCTGCTTATCGGGCGCGTGCAGTTCCTGCGATTCGATGTGCCGAAGGTGTTCTTCCCACCCGGCCACTGAGGCCAACCCCGAAAGGCGGCCGCCGAGGAGCTTAACGGCGCTGCCTGGCCGCCAGGGAGATGAGCCGCACCATCAGCGCTTCACACGCCAGCCGCAAGTTGGCGTTGCCTCGCAAGGCGGCCTTGGTGTCCTCGATCCAGCGACAGGCGCGCAGGCAATCGGTCACGCTGTAGCGAGACGCTAATTCCGCCAGTTGTGTCGCATAGTCACGGTTGGTCACCTTGTCCGCCCCCGGGTCGGCTGCCAGCAGCACCAGGTCGCGGAACCAGGCCAACAAGATATCTAGCACATCCCCCATCATCGTTCGCAGCACACTGTCGCGATTGGCCTTGAACAGCTTTTCTGCTAGTTCCCCCTCCTCGGTGGCCAGCCACCAGGCTCCGGCAATTTCGATAATATCCTCGGCCAGGCGCATACCCTCGAACATCCGCCGGCCCGGCAAGCTGAGGGCCAACTGCAGGAGTGCTTGCCGTTGCTGCATGACCACCGGCCGTGACAGC
>JALGVG010000079.1 GCA_029819875.1 Candidatus Zipacnadia bacterium
CCGACGCAGCAAGCCGAAGGCTGGCAGTACGCTGACAAGCTTTCCCGCTTCAGCACACCACAGACCGGCAAGCTGTGGCAGTAGCGGGATGGGCGTGCACCCGCGCTTCGGGCAGGGTCGCAGAGGCAGCGATGTCGGCAAGAGGAAGTTGAGCTGAACGTGGACACGGTGACGACAAGATGCCGGAACGTCTTCAGGGAGGGCGGATGGAGGCAGTTGATGAATCGCGCGGTTAGTTGTGCAGTGGCCATGCTCATGGTCTGCGCCCCGTTGCTGGCGGGCAATCCGTTTCATAACACGGACAATACCCGCTGGGCCACGCGCTGCAACGGGCCTCAAGGGGCGATCATCATTCGCGACGACCGGGTTGTTTCGGTCCAGGCGGGCATGCAGGCAGCGCTGGCAAGTGCCGCAGGCGCTGACCTGGTCCGTGCGGCGCACACAGTGGAGCTGCTCAAGCGCATCGGCCTGGCCAGCCCGCGGGCCCGGGCTGCGTTCCCGCGCCTGGTCTTCCACACCCGCAACAATCGCCTCCAACTGCCGGACCTTGCCAGTGCCCAGGCACAGCCGGCCTCCCTCGGCGACCCGGCCAATGACTTGACCTTCGTTTTCGAAAACTGGGATCCAAGCGAGGAGGCTGCCTTGCGCGACTACCTGAATGTCGCTTATCCCAAGGCCAAGCTCATTTACGGGCCGCCCGCCTTCAATATCACGGTGAAGATTATTCGCGACCCCTCTATCCAAGAACTGCAAGGCGGCGTGTACGACGCCACCAACAACGAAATCAGGATGCCGGGCCTGACGGGCAATTTCCCCGAAGACACTTTTATCCTGATGATCCTGGTGCTGCACGCCTTCCATGACGACGTGGCACTTTTCTATGACGCCTGGGAGCAGGGGTTTGCCGGGGCGGCGGCCACTGCGGTGCAAACCACGCCGGGCGTAGCGCCGGGCTACAACCCGTATGACCCGGGGCCGTTCTACTGCCTGTCGGTCTATGAATGCGAGAATCAGCCGGCGCTTGCCAACCCGACATATTATCCGGCGTCGGGATTTACCGGAATGCTGGTGTGGCGTATCGCCATGGCCAGGGCAGCGTGGTTCAAATGTTACATCGAAGACCCGTCGTTTTTCGCCAACTTCAATCGGCGCTACTACGATGCCTTCTATGAGGGGCTGCAGGGAGATGTGCCGGCGCTTAAAGATATCTGCGCCCAGGTGCTGCCCCAGGTGGAAGGGATGAATTTTTATGACTGGTTTGAGCGCCAGTACGTGCTGGACACCTCCGTTCGCGTCGGGCTCAAGCTTTATACCTGGAACGTTCCCCTCGAGCAGTCCGTGGCGTTGATCGTCGAGCATTATTTCACCGGTGCCGGCGGGGACGAATCCCCGCGGGGCGGCGAGGCACAGACTATCTACTGGGACCACACCCACACCCTGCAACTATACGCCGAGGAGGGCAACTCCATCTACATACCGGCGTCCGGCTCCGGTGCCGGCGAGGGGTTCTTGATGCCGACTTTCTTCAATATCGGTGGTGCGCAGCGCATTACGATCCAGGTGGACTTAAACGGCCTACAGGGGATTTATATTTATCCTTACATGCAGCGCAGTTTCGACCCCGCCGGCAACAACCTCTACGGCTCGCCCCTAGGCCCGTCCGAGGGAAGCCTTGACATAGTAGGGGGCAACGGAGCAAGCGGCCTGACAGTAAGCCGCGGCGTTTTCGGCACAAACATCAGCGGCGGCCCCCTCAGTCCCATGCAACTACAAGTTACCTTCACCAACGCATTCGGCCAAAGCACCACCCGCCATGTAAATGTGGGGTGGGATTCGTACTGCCTGTTTATTGACGGCGGCCGCCAGGGCCAGGTCAGTCATAGCTGGGAAGTGGGCACCAACGGCCTGCACATGATGTCGCTGCCCGTAACACCCTTGCAGACGGATGCGGCCGCCATCCTGGGCATTGCTCCCCAGGACCTGCTGCTGGCGCGCTGGGATCCCTCTCTTCCCCCAAACGGTGCGTATCGCATCTGGCCTGATATTGAGCCGTTTGCCATGGGCAGAGGGTTCTGGCTGCGGATTTTCGCCCCCCTTAACGTGACCGTCCAGGGCATTGCAGCGGACGATAACGCGGATTTTCCCATAGACCTGAAGCTGGGCTGGAACATGATAGGCATCCCGCGCACCTCGGCCATTGCAGTGGACAGCCTGAAGGTGGACATCGGCAGCGGTGCTCCCCTGTCCTTGGAGGAGGCTGCGCAAAACCATATCCTGCAGCGCGGTGTCTTCGGCTACAGCCAAACTGAAGGGTACCGGTTGGTTGACACGTTGTACCCGTTCGAGGGCTACTGGGTCCGTTGTATCAGCCCGGCCGGCTGCCGCCTGTTGGTTCCCCCGCTGCAGGCAGCTTCCGCCACCACCACTGCGCTGTCCGGCACGGCCAAGCGAGACCCCCTACCCAACCTGGCCTGGAAGCTGCCCCTGGTTGCCCGGGCCGGCAAGATGCTGTCAAGGGCATACCTGGGTTGTGCGCAGGGAGCCACCGAGGGTATTGATCCGCGCTACGATGCCCAGGCCCCTCCCCTTTTCGGGCCATACGTGACCTGCCGGTTCGTCAGGGAAGCAGACCAGGGGGCATTTGTCACTGACGTGCGGCCGACGGGGCGCAGCAAGTACACGTGGCAAGTGGAGGTAGCAACCAATCAGCCGGGCGTCCCTGTCATCCTGGCGTGGCCGGACATGTCGCAGTTACCGCCTACGGCCAGGCCGGTGTTGGTGGACGAGGCGAGCGGGCGGAGGCTGTACATGCGCACCACCACCCGCTATGAAATCCCGGGGTTGCCGGAAGGGGTCACCCGGCGGCTGCGGATAGAAATCGGGACGGCAGGCGGCAAGCGGCTTGCCGTCACCTCCCTGGCACATTGCCGCACCGCGGGCGGTATTGAAGTAGCGTACAACCTTTCGGCGGAAGCGGCGGTGACAGCGACCGTGCTGAACATTGCCGGCCGCCCTGTCAGACAGCTTGTAACCGACAGGCTTCAGGCAGCCGGCAGCAATATTCTGCTGTGGAACCTGCGAGACAACAATGGCTGCCTGGTTCCAAGCGGCACGTACCTGCTGCGCCTGGAGGCACGCGGCGCGACGGGCCAGCGGGTCAGCGCCTTGCGCACCATGCAGGTGGCCAGAAAATAGATAACTGCCAGTCGACGGGAAACCGGTATCCCATGAGATCAGCATTTCACGTAATCTGCTTGCTTGTCTGTGCAGCCTTGGTGGTGGGGCTGGGAGGATGCGGCGGCATCAACACCAACCCGCACCAGAACCGGGTCACCACCGTCATCGTGGAGACGGTAAAGGCCGGTACCGATGAGTTGCTAGATGTCCCGGCCACGGTGGTAGTGCAAGGCAAGCGCGGCGTGGTGGACGTGCAGGAGGGCTGGCTTATTCTCAAGGACGTGCCGCTGGGAGAGAATGACCCGCCCACCGCGCCCATGACGGTTACCGCCCCAGGTTACGTCACCGTCAGCCGCCAGATCGAACTGAGCAAGTATTCCTACACGCCCGTCACCGTCGAGATGGAGGAGGCGGACCTGTCGGTGACAGGCACCGTGCAGGGGCATGTGACCTCGACGCAAGCAGAGCCGATCACCTCGGCGGCGGTCTATTTCGTGCAGGGTGGGGTGGGCGGCGGCAGCGAGCTTTACGCCTTCACCGACGAGGACGGCTACTACATCATCGGGGGGGTGCCGATAGGCCCGGAGACGGTGACGGCCCAGGCCCTCGGCTACATATCCCAGACCAGGGTAGTTGACATCTTCTCGGACAGCAGCGGGGGCAACGACGACCTGGACTTTGTGCTGATAAGCGGCGACACGAAGGTGGATGTCAGCGGCGATGTCGTCTCCCTCACCAGCGGCGCACCGATTGCCGGCGCACAGGTCACCATTGCCGGCTTGCCGGCGGTAACCACCGGCTCTGACGGGCGGTTCGAGGTGCTGCAGGTGCCCGCCGGCCGGCAGCTCATCGAGGTTACTGCGGCAGGGTACGACGATTATGCCGCCACTATCTCCGTGCTGCCGGGGATGGAGGACGTCCACGTCTTGATGTCGCCGCAGTCGCCCGCACCACCCCCCCAGCCGTATACAATCAGCGGGACCGTAACGCTCATCGGCGCACCCGATAATTCCGGGGCCGTGGTAAGCGCCTACGAACTGGACCGCGGCATGGAGATGGACCGCTACACCACGGGCCCTGACGGCGCATACTACCTGTTCGTTCCGCCAGGACGGTACAGGATAGAAGCAACCTACGGCGACAAAACCATCGGCCGCACGGTGCAGTTGCAGCGCGGCCGGGTGCTCACGGGCATTGACTTTGCGCTACTGGTCGAGTAGCCTGCGGCTGCCTGGTCTGGCGAGTTGATCTACGGGCGGCGAGGTGGGCTAGTTCACTGTATCATTGTCCCGACGCCTTCGTTGGTGAACACTTCCATCAGCAAGCAGTGGGGCAGGCGCCCATCAAGCAGGTGGGCGCGGGGTACGCCGCCCTTCACCGCCCGCAAGCAGCTTTCCACCTTCGGTATCATTCCCTCCGAGATAATCCCCTCGGCCTCCAGTCGCTCGGCCTCCGCCACGGTCAGCGTACTGATGAGGGTCTCGGGAGCCTCGACGTTGCGCATGATGCCGCGCACATCGCTGAGTACCAGCAGCTTTTCCGCCTGCAGGGCCACCGCGATGTCACCGGCCACCATGTCGGCGTTGATATTGTAAGTCTCGCCGTTTTCGCCCACCCCCAGCGGCGAGATGACCACGACGTAGCCGGCCTCGGTCAGTGCATCGATCACGTGACGATTTATGCTGACCACCTCTCCCACCCAACCGAGATCCACCTCGGGATGCTGCATCTTACGGGCCACGATCATGTCCGCATCCTTGCCTGATAAGCCCACGGCGCGGGCGCCGGCGGCATTGATCAGGGAGACGATATCCTGGTTGACTTTTCCCACCAGCACCATCTGGGCAATCTCCATCGTCTCTTCATCGGTTACTCGCTGGCCCTGCACGAACACGGGCTGTTTGCCCAGCTTTTTCATCATTTGGGAGATTTCCGGCCCGCCGCCGTGCACGAGCACCACGTTGACACCTACATAATGCAGCAGCGCGATGTCCTGGGCGACGCTGCGCTTGAGCGAGGGGTCGATCATCGCCGCTCCCCCGTACTTGATGACGAATGTCTTGCCCGACCACTGGCGGATGTACGGCAGCGCCTCTATCAGGGTATTGGCGGTTTGTGTGAGTTTTTGCATGGGTTCCCTCAGTCTCCTTGGCTCTCGGGCACTTCATAGGCTGCATTGCTGTGCACGTAGTCCGGGGTCAGGTCGCAAGTCCAGACCCGGGCCGTCGCCTGGCCCAGGCCCAGGTCGATCTCCACAGAGACCTGGCGTCCCTCCAGGGCGCTGCGGCACTCTTTCATGTCCAGTTCAACCGGCCGTCCCTGCCAGGCGGTAATGCCTTGCAGGCGGATGGTGACCGCGGCCGGGTCAACCGGCACTTTGGAGCTGCCCAGGGCGGCGGCTATGCGCCCCCAGTTGAAGTCGCCGCCGTAGATGGCGGTCTTGAACAGGTTGTAGTTGGCAACGGCTCTTCCCACCATCCGTGCCTGCTCCCAGCTCTGCGCACCCGTAACCACGATCTCGATGAACTTGCTGCAGCCCTCGCCGTCAGCCGCGATTTTCTTGGCCAGGGTTTGCGTGACGAAATCCAGTGCTTGGCGGAATGCGAAATAGCCCTCGTCGTCGGCCGCAGCCAGCGGGCGGTTGCCGGCCTGCGCATTGGCCAGGATTGCAACCGTATCGTTTGTGCTCATATCACCGTCCACCGTGATGCAGTTGAACGAGTGCTCCACCGCTGCCAGCAGCGCGCTGCGCAACAACGGGGCCTCAATGGCCGCATCAGTGGTCAGGAAGCAGAGCATGGTTGCCATCTGCGGGCAGATCATCCCCGCCCCCTTGCATATACCGCCCAGCCGGCAGGTGACGCCGGCGACCTCGAACTCGACGGCCACCAGCTTGGGTGCCGTGTCCGTGGTCATGATGCCGCGAGCCGCCGCCTCCCCACCTTCGTAGGTCAACCTCTGCGCTGCTTGCTTGATGCCCTCTGCCACCTTGTCCATCGGCAACCGCCGACCGATGATGCCCGTCGAGCAGACGATGACATCCTCGGCGGCAACGCCGGTCGCCTCCGCAGCCAGGCGTGCCATAGTCCGCGCGTCGGACATGCCCTGCTCGCCGGTCGCAGCGTTGGCACATCCGCTGTTTGCCACGATCACCTGGGCTATGCCGTTGGAAACCGCTTCCTGGGTGACGAACGTCGGTGCAGCGCGGAAGGTGTTCGTCGTCACCGTGGCGGCTGCCGCGGCGGGGCAGTCGGATACGATGAGGGCGAGGTCCTCGGCCTGTTGCTTGATACCGCAGTGGACTGCTGCGGCCTTGAACCCGCGGGGGGCGGTTACAGCTCCGGGTATTTCGCGATATTCTGGCACTTTTCGTCTCCCTTCTCTACGCGTTCACTGTACTGGTGTCCAAGCAATCTCACTCGGCAAGCGGCGGGAAATCGGTCAGCACCATCCTGTCCGTCATCCAGAAGCGTTCGCAGTACGGCTCGTTGGCTTGCCGCAAGCGTTCTGCTTCGGCCTCCAATTCCTGCCTGGTGCAGTTCCACAACACGTGCTGGGATACTTGCGTGGCCCGCGCCAGGCAGGGAATGTGCGCATAGCCGGTGCAATCGTAGAGTATGTGGGGCGGCTGGCCTTTGACGGCTGTGTAGTAGTAGATATGAGGCGTGTTCCACGCCGGCCCAAGCTCCATCGAAACGGGCTCTGCGGCCTGCCAGAGCGCCTCCAGTGAAATATGGCAGGTGTTTACATGGTCACGATGGCGGTCATCCGGCCCGTGTGTGAAGGCGGCATCGGGCCTGACCTTGCGCACGATTTCAATGAACTTGAGAAACGTCTGCTTGTCATTGACCAGGCCCATGTCAGGGCTTCCGATGTGATGGCGCTTGTGCACCCCCATTACCTTGTCGGCTTCCGCCTGCTCTTGCATCCGCATCTTGACGATGTCGTCTTTCCATTCAGCGACAGGGTACCCTTCGCAGCCGTCCGTAGAAACGCATACGTGTACCTCGACGCCCAGGTCAGACAGCTTGCGAATGGTGCCTGCCATTGCCATCTCGTCATCCGGATGCGCGGCAAAGACCAGTATGCGGCGGTAATTCACTGTCCGTTCCTCCTGTCTATGGAGTTTAGGGCCACATTCCGGGACGGTCGAGACCCGTTCTTTCGTCCCAGCCCATCATCAGGTTCATGCACTGGCAGGCCGCCCCTGCCAGGCCCTTGATCAGGTTGTCAATGGCCGATACCACGACAAGCCGGTTGGTGCGGCTATCCTCGGCCAGGCCGATGTGGCAGTAGTTGGAGCCGGCCACGTGCTTGGTGCGCGGCAGCTTGCCGGCCGGCAGCACGTGGACGAACGGCTCGTCTGCATAAAACCGCTCGTAGGCCTCTTGGGCCTGTGCAAGCGTGGCGCCGGGCGTGAAGGTGGCATAGCAAGTGGACAGAATGCCGCGTGTTATGGGTATCAGGTGAGGTGTGAACGTCACTTTCACCGCTCTGTCGGCAATCATGGATAATTCCTGGTCCATTTCCGGAGTGTGGCGGTGCGTGCCGACTGCATACGCCAGCAACGACTCGTTGGCCTCCGGGAAATGGTAAAGCAGGTCCAGCTTGCTGCGCCCGGCTCCTGAAACACCCGACTTGCTGTCAATGATGATCGTGTCAGGGTCAATGATTCGGGCTTGCACGGCCGGCGCCAAGGCCAGGATCGCGCCGGTGGGGTAACAGCCCGGCACGGCGCACAACTGCGCGGACTTGATCTCGTCGCGGTGCAGCTCGGGCAGCCCGTAGGCTGCCTCGGCGAGCAGTTCCGGCGCGCCGTGCCGCTTGTAGTAGCTCTCGTAGACCGCCACGTCGTGGAGACGAAAATCGGCGGAAAAGTCAATGACCTTCTTGCCTGCCTGTACCGCCTCCTTGACGAGCGGAATGCCGACGCCGTGAGGCAGGGCGAAGAACAGCAGGTCGGCGCGTTCGCAGGCAGTGGCGACCGAGGTCTGCTCGATCGGCAAGTCTATGCTGCCCAGCAGGTGCGGGTACATGTCAGTTACCTGCTGGCCGGCCGTCGTGTGCCCTCCAAGATAGGTGACCTGTACCTGCGGGTGACCCAGCAACAAGCGCAACAGCTCTATGCCTCCGTAGCCTGCTGCGCCGAAAATTGCAACACGCATTATCTTTCACCACTTTCCCGACCGGACGATAGGGTTGTCGTAGCACTTGCGCAATTAAGACAAACGCCGCCCCGGAGGGCGGCATCTTGCACGCACGAACCGAGGCACACCTGCAACACTACACGCGCCTGGGTCGCCTCGTATTGTTCGTAACGTACTTCATCGCTTCAGCCTGTCAATAGTTTTTTGCCTTGTAGCGACAGCATAGCACACCCGCCCCTGTCGGTCAAGCGTCAACAATCCACGCGGAATGCTGCGTCAGCGGCGCCCGGCTCTCTTTGGCTTTCCATCGCACGCAGCGTTTTGCTGAGGCTGGCGACTTTGCGTTCAGCCATTTGCAGTGCCCGCTTGGAGCTGTTCAGCTCGGCGGTGAGGATTTCGATACGCCGTTCCAGTTGTCGAATGTGGCTCTTGGCACGCTCCAAAATGGCCGCCAACAGCAAGAAGGCCAGGGAAGCGAGCAGCAGCGTCAAGGTGATGGACAACAGCCAGATACTTGTCATCGCACGCCTCCAGGGACCGGTTTCTGCCGGCTGAGGCGTGCAATCAGCGTGCCAAGAAGTACTTGGACGTGCCCTGTTTCCTTACTCGGCCAACGGATCAATTATCTTGATATCCCCGTCGCCGAGGTAGGCGGTTACCGGGCTGCCCTTGCCGGCCAGGGTATATTCC
The DNA here is from genome assembly GCA_029819875.1 of Candidatus Zipacnadia bacterium. Classification (GTDB taxonomy): domain Bacteria; phylum Armatimonadota; class Zipacnadia; order Zipacnadales; family Zipacnadaceae; genus JALGVG01. The sequence continues at coordinate 9,015 of JALGVG010000079.1, forward strand.
CAGTTACGTGCCGCCACTGCGCTTGCCGCCTCCAGCAACGCAACGGTCGAGCGCTGCGAGGCGGCGGTCGGGTAATCGGGTTCCAGCTCCTGGAGGCTGCAGCCCAAGAAGCGGCGCCGCATGATGGCAGACATGCCGGCTACCAGGCTGTCCTTGCCGTATCCTTTCATCTCGTCAAATTCGTTGTAGGACGGCACAAGCCCGTTAAAGAACGGGTTGGTGGTGCGGCTGCCTTGGCCCATGATGCAATAGCGCAGCCCCCGGTCCTGCTGGTCCATGAACGCGCTGCCGCGGGTACAGAACACCTTGATTTCCTGGTTCACGTTCCCCTCGAAGTCGGGCGGGTTAATCCAGGCGTTGATGTACAACGCTTCCATCCCGCTGTCGTAAGTCACCTTTACCTGCATCGAATCGAAGGTGTCAATCGGCTTGGCCTTTCCGCTGGCCGGGTCAATCCAGTTGACCAGCAGCTTCTTTTGCCCCGTGGCATGCACCGACAGGGGCTTGACCTGCAGGTAATGGTGCACCACGTCGGTCCAATGGCAGCCCACGTAGCTGAACGGATTGCTGCGGGCCGCCCACTGGAACACCTCCGTGGAAACCTCCAGCGGCTCTTCTAATACGGCGCGGACGTAGTTGACCTCGCCCATTTGCGGTACCAGGTCGCAAAACAGTTTCACGTTCATTGGGTCGTAGCGCTTGTGCATGTCGACACTTACCACCAGGCCCTTGTCTTGGACTCGTTGGATGATAGCGTCTGCCTGCGCCAGCTTCAGGCATAGCGGCTTTTCGCAGATGACATCCACGCCGTTGTCCAGCGCACACATCACCGGGGCGTAGTGCAAATCATCCGGCGTGACGACAACCAGCACATCCGGGCAAGCCTTGGTGATTATGTCCTCCCAGACGGTGTCGCCGTAAAAGGCTTCAAGCCGGCTGCCAGGCACCCCCTGCCGGTACCAGCGGGCGATCTTATCCGCCGTGCCGCGCCTGGGCGAGTGCGTGCCAATGGCTACGAACTCAACCTCGATATCGGCAAGCGCCCTGGCGTGCCGGCCTTGGCCGATGCTGCCCAGGTAAGGGGCTAGGCCGTAGCGTTCAAGGTCCATGATGGTCTGGCCTACCACGTCCTTGAAGAACATCCCTCCTCCTACCACGGCGACGCGAAGCGTGCGGCTGCTAGTCATCGGTGAACCTCCTGTGTCGAAGCCGACTCGTAAACGACCGGAATAACTTTCGCTCTTTTCAGTGTACAATAATCCTATCAACAGGACAACTGTAGGCCTGTGGGCCGGTTTTGGGAGCTGTTGGGGGCTTGGGCGCGGGCGCGAACCGCCGACGACCGCAGGCCGTCAGTAATGCCAGCGGAAGCGTTGCACGCTCGGCGACAGCCGTGGTATAATCTTTGTGCGCACTAGCACGACAGTCATGGAGGTTTGGATGGATGGC
>JALGVG010000080.1 GCA_029819875.1 Candidatus Zipacnadia bacterium
GTCAGCAGCAGGACATAGCCGGGATGGCCGACAAAGATGAAGGCATAAAACAGCAGCGCCGGAGTCAGCCACAACAAGAACAGGTGGGTGCGGGGGCTGCGCCACGTTGCCCGGCGGGAGAGCAAGAGGACGGCGATGACAACGGCAAGTGCCACTGCCGCAAGCCCGGCTTCGGCGCTGAAGAATGACAGCAACGTCCACTGCCGCCTCAGCCCCGCCAGCCATCCGAGGCGCAGGAAGGAGTTGGCCAGCACCCAATTGTTTATGAGCAAGTCACTGGCACGCTTGTAGACCGCGTAGCCGCCAGTGGCATTGAACATGGGCACCGCCCACGCCAGAACAGCGGCAACGAACAGGGCCAACGAAGCGATGTACACGCGCCAACTGCGGCCCTGCAGTGACCACAGCCACAGCGGCATGAGAAACAGCGCGTCGGTCTGGCGGAAACCTGCCGCCACTGCCAGGATAAGGGCACCGGGCCACCAGGGGAAAGAGCGCTGCATGCGGGTTTGCCAGGCGCACAAGGCAAGCAGGACGGCGAACAGGGCATCGAACGAGTAGGTCAGGCCGCTGCTACGCGCGCTCCAGGATATGGGGGAGGTGAGCAGCACCACAGCGGCAATCAAGCCCGCCCAGCGGTCGAAGATAACGGCACCGACACAGTATGTCACGGCCACTGCCAGGGCGCCTGCCACCACGGCCTCGGCTACCAAGGCCTGGTACGGGTCGCTGAACAGCGGTGCCAGCAGACGGCCGAGCATAACGAAAAGAAAATAGCCCGGCGGATGGGGTTGGTGAAGAAGAATGTTGTAGTTGTCAAGGGCCAACGTGAACTGGATGTTGTCCCACGAAATGGGAATGGTGGTGCGGAAGGGAATGGCGGTGCCCACTGCAAGGCCAAACAACAACACCGGCATCCATTGCCAGCATACCGACGGGTGCCGTTTACTGTTCATGAGTGTGCCCCCAGGAGCACGTGTCTTGAGTGTTGCGGCGGTGTCGTTCACTGGTGGCTTGCGATTGCAAGCTGCAAGAAGCAGCCGGCAAAGCAGCATCGCCCCCTAGGTACCTTGTTGCCAGCTTGACAAGTACTGCACCTGCTGCGGCGTAAGCTGGTCTATCTCAATGCCCATAGCTTGCAGCTTGAGGGCGGCGACCTGCTGATCGATCTGCGAGGGGACGGAGTGCACCTGTATCGGGAGGCGTTCGCCGCTGCAGACGAACTCGGCGCAGAGAGCCTGGTTGGCAAAGCTCATGTCCATGACAGCGGCCGGGTGGCCCTCGGCGGCGGCCAGGTTGACCAGGCGGCCCTCGCCGAGCACGAACAACGAGCGGCCGTCCGCCAACTGGAATTCCTCCATCCCGGGGCGAACCTGGCGGCGCGAGACGGCCATTTCCGCCAGGGCGTTCAGATCCACCTCCACGTCGAAGTGGCCGGCGTTGCACAGAATGGCACCGTCACGCATGACATCGAAATGTTCTTTACGGATGACGGAGATATCGCCGGTGACGGTCACGAAGATATCACCGATGCGCGCGGCCTGGGCGATGGGCATGACGCGGTAACCGTCCATGGCGGCCTGCAGGGCAGCCAAGGGGCTGACCTCCACCACGATGACATTTGCCCCCATGCCGCGGGCGCGCATCGCCACGCCCCGCCCGCATTGACCGTAGCCGCAGACGACGAAGGTCTTGCCTGCCAGCAAGATGTTGGTGGCCCGCAGGATGCCGTCAATGGTGCTTTGGCCGGTGCCGTAGTAGTTGTCGAACAGGTGCTTGGTGTCGGCGTCGTTGACGGCAATGACCGGGTAGCGCAAGGCCCCGTCGGCGGCCATGGCACGCAGGCGGATGACGCCGGTGGTAGTTTCCTCCATGCCGGCGCGGATGCCGGCGATGATGCTGGTACGGGAGGTGTGCAGGGTATTGATAAGGTCGGCACCATCATCAATGGTAATTGTGGGTTCGATGTCGAGGACCTGATTGACGTGCCGGTAATAAGTGTCGCGGTCCTCGCCGCAGATGGCGAAGACCGACACGCCGAAGTCCTCGACAAGGCTGGCGGCCACCTCGTCCTGGGTGGAAAGGGGATTGGAGGCGCAGAGGGCGACCTGGGCGCCGCCGGCCTTGAGGGTGCGAACTAAGTTGGCGGTCTCGCTGGTTACATGCAGGCAGCAGGCGATGCGCTCGCCCGCCAGGGGCGTGGTCTGCTCGAAGCGGCGGCGAATGAGCTGCAGGACAGGCATTTGCCTATCCGCCCATTCAATACGTAGTTTGCCCCGCGGGGCCAAGCTCTTGTCTGCGATATCACAGTTGACGTGGTTCATGGATGCACCTCGAAGGATAGTCACATTTTATCAACAACAGCAATTTTTGCCATAAGCAATTATGGTTATCGAGAGGGAACGGAGGGTTGCCACACAGTGTCAATTTACCCCGCGGACGTCCCACACCTGCAAGCCGTCGGCATCTATGTTGCAGTCTATGACCTGGCCGCCCACGGCCTCAACGGCTACACGGACGCGGTGCTCGCGGTTGGGTTGGCACAGAAGGGCGATGCAGCCGCCGCCTCCGGCGCCGCACACCTTACCGCCGAGGATGCCTTCGTAGCGTGCCGCGGCGAAGATGCCCTCGATGGTGGCGGTGGTCATCTCCCGATAGAGGGCTTTCTGGTTCTCCCAGTTGAAATCCATCACCTCGCCGACCTGCTTCATATCCTCGGCACACAGGGCATCACGCATCTGGCGGCCGGCGGTGCGCAGGTTGTTGAGGGCCTCGGTAATAGCCCGGTCGCCGCGGCGGTAGGCGTTCATGACACTGCCCAGAATGCGGCCCGAAAGGCGGGTCTTGCCGGTGTAGACAAGCAACAGCAGGCGCTCGAACTCCAGGCGAAACTCGTCGCTGAGGCGGATTTGCTCGCGCTTGACCTGCGGGTAGTTGATGTCCAGGAACTTGAAGCCGCCGAAGGCAGCGCCGTACTGGTCCTGCTGGCCGGAGTTAATGTGCATTTCATTCAGCTCGATAAGGTGGGAGGCGTCGCAGATCTGCTCGCGGGAAAGCGAGCCGCCTCGCGCATGGTCAATGGCCCCGATGAGGGCGACGGCGACCGCGGCACTGGAACCTGTCCCGCCGCCGGGTGGTGCACCGCAACGGGTGTAGAGATGCCCGCCCTCGCGGACATCCAGGTGCTTGAGCACCGCCTTGTGCAGGTCGAGGTTGCCGTCGTAGAGCATTTCGTCCAGCGAATCGGCCTCGATGACCACATCGAAGTCGGAGGATTCGAGGATATAGTGGCTGTCCGGCAACGGCGTGTAGGTTGCATAGGCGTAGCGAGTGATGGCAACGTTGACAACGGCGCCGCCGACCTCGGCGCTGTACGGCGGACAGTCGGTCCAACCCCCGGCGAGGTCAATGCGAACTGGGGCACGTGCGCAAGTAGCTTTCATAGGGTATCCTCCAATAGCTGAATTGGACCAAAAACAGCCGGCGGAAGCGGCTTGCAGTTTTCAGGTGACAACGCACAGGTACTGCCGCACGTATTCGCGCACTGCTTCCTGCCAGGGGCGTAGAGGCGGCAAACCCAGTTGCGCCCGACGGGCATTGGCCAGGACGCAGTAGCCCGGGCGTACAGTCGGTGACGGCCAGTCGGCGGCAGAAATCCTGTTAATGGTGACTTTATCCAGGCCTGCAGCGCAGAGCGCTTCGGCAGCAAGCTCCGCCCACGATGCCTGGCCGCTGTTGGTGATGTGCATTATCCCATGGATATCGCGGGCAGCGACATCCCACAGGGCGCCGGCCAGATCGCGCGTGTAGGTGGGGCTGCCGAATTGGTCAGCCACTACCGTCAGGTTGTCGCGTTCCCTGCCCAGCTCGATTATTCTGGCCACGAAGTTGTTGCCGCCGGGGCCGAACAGCCACTGGGTGCGGACGATCAGGTAGTTGCCCAAGGTCTCTTGAACAGCCTGCTCGGCGGCCAACTTGGAGCGCCCGTAAGCGTTGAGAGGGTGGGGGGCGTCTTGCTCAATATACGGCGCGCCCTTTGCACCGTCAAACACGTAGTCGGTGCTGAGAGCGACCAGGCGTGCCCCGAGCCGGCTGCAAAGCAGGGCGACGTTGCGGGTGGCAACGGCGTTGTTCAGCCAGGCGCGCTGCGGGTCGGCGGTGCAGCCGTCCACGTCGGTCCACGCTGCGCAGTGAATAACGAGATCAGGGTTCGTGGGTTCAATCGCGCGGCGGGCGCCGTCCCAGGTGCTCAAATCACCGTCAGCCCGGCTAAGGGGGAAAAGTTCAACGCCGGCGGGAGCCGCCTCGACCAAGGCATGTCCCAACATCCCGCTGCCACCGGTAATCGTAACCCTCATACCGAAAAAGGGTATCAGCTTACGGGGGGCTTGTCAATTGAGCGAGCGGAGGGATGCTTGGCAGGGGGGTAACGAACATCGCCAAGAAGCGGTCGATGCAGGGGGGCGGATGCGGGAAGGAGGGCCAGCTATTAAGCGGCAAGCAGCCATCCTGGGCACAGTTGCAGGAGCATAGGGCATGTGTTATAATGCTTTGATACTGTTGCCTGGACGGCTGAAAGGATGTGTAACGTGTTGCATAAGTACCTACGACAGGTTATAGGTGGCCTGGTGGTATTGACAGTGGCCGCAGCAGTGTCGCTGAGCGGGGCGGGGTGTGGCAAACATCCCGTTGCATTGGTCAACGGCCACCGCATAGACGAGGCTGACTTCATCAAGCGATTGAAGCAAGAGCAGGGCAAACCGATCTTGATGAGCATGATCGACGAGATACTGGTGGCGGATGCCTTCGAGCGAGCCGGGCTGAAGGTGGACCCTGCTGAAATTGACAAGAGGATAAAGGAGCTGCAGGATCGGTTTCCCAACCACGATGAGTTCGTGAAGTGGTTGGACGGCCAGGGGCTGACGGAGGAGGATGTGCGGGGGAAAATCGAGTTGATGTACAAGGTCGAGAAGTTGTGTACCAAGGACGTGAAAGGGTACACGGAGGCCGACCTGAAGAAGTTTTTCGAGGAACATCGCAAGGAGCGCTATGACAAGCCGCTGCGTGTAACTATCAGCGACATCCTGGTCAACACCAAGGCGGAGGCGGACAAGGTTTACGCCCTGGCCAAGCAGAAGGACGCCAGCTTTGCGGACCTGGCGCGACAGTATTCGATGAGTGCGACCCGTAGCGCCGGGGGGAGATGGCCGGAGCGGCCGGTTGACCAGATATTTCCCAAGGAACTGCGCAAGCCCGCAGCCACGCTGCCGGTCGGCAGTATCAGCAAGCCGATCGAGATTCGCCTTATCGAGGGAGAGCCGTCGCAGTGGATAATCATCAAGGTGGATGAACGCAAGGCCTCCGAGAAGGCGAAGTTCGAAAACGTGCGCAAGCAGGTGGAAGAGGACTACAAGCAGTCGAAGGCGAAGAGCATATCGAGCCTGCTCAACGAGCTGCGGGAGAAGGCGCAGGTCAATATCTACGACGTGGAATTCCAGGATCTACTTGAGCTTTACGGCACCTCAACGAAACTGCCCACCTTTGGGCCAGGGGGGACACAGCAGGGCGGGACATCCCCGGCGCCCTCCGGATCACAACCGCCGACAAGAGGGGAATCCTCACCGAAGTCACAGAACACTCAGTAGGGCAGGGAGAGGTAAGCAGTGGCCGCCACAACGGGGCGGCTGCTGGTTGCTGGCAACGACACTATGGACGAATTTGACACGCTGGTGGGAATAATGGCGCGGCTGCGGGGCGAGGGAGGTTGCCCGTGGGACCGCCAGCAGACGCCTGAAAGCTTGAAGGGCTACCTGCTGGAGGAGGCCTACGAAGTTCTGGAGGCGGTGGACAGCGCCGATGCCGACAGGCTGTGCGGTGAACTGGGCGACTTGATGCTCATCATCGTGTTTTATGCCCAGCTTGCGACCGAGGCCGGGCAGTTTGATATCAAGGCGGTGTTGCGGCGCATCAACGAGAAGCTGCGGTATCGCCATCCCCACGTGTTCGGGAACGCGCAGGTATCGGGAGCCGAAGAGGTGCTGGTGAACTGGGAGCGGCTGAAACGCCGCGAGCCGGATGCCAAGGGCCGCGGGTCAGTGGTGGACGGGGTAGCCAAGACCCTGCCGGCGCTGCTGCGAGCCACGGAGACGCAGAAGCGGGCGGCGCGCGTGGGCTTTGACTGGGGAGAGGCATCAGGGGCCAGGGAAAAGATATCCGAGGAACTGCGGGAACTTGACGAAGCTGTCGCACGGCACGAAGGCGACGGCATCGCCGAGGAGCTGGGTGACCTGCTGTTTGCGGTGGTCAACTACGCGCGCTTGTTGAACGTCAGCAGCGAGGACGCCCTCCAACAAGCGACCAACAGGTTCGCGCAACGCTTCCGAGCGATGGAACAGGAGGCGGCCAAGCGAGGAAGGGCGCTGGACGAGATGACGCTTGCGGAGATGGACGAGTTGTGGGAACAGGTAAAGGCGGGTTCCATCCCCGGTGGATGCCAGGAGGGGAGCGGCGGGGGGTGAAGATGCGGCTGGATGTATTCTTGCGCAATTCGGGACTGGTTCCGCGGCGGCCACTGGCAAAAAGAGCGTGTGACAGTGGCCTGATAACGATTGACGGTAGGCCGGCGAAGGCAAGCAGCGAGGTGAAGGTCGGACAACTGGTCACGGTGGGACTGGGTTCGAGGGTAACCACCCACCGGGTGTTGGCCATACCGCCGCGGCCGGTCAGCAAGGCGGAGCGGGACAAGTACACGGAATTGGTCAGCGTGCAAACGCGTGACGAGCAGATAATATAGATCCCTGGCAGACCCGCACAGGATCGGTAAGAAAGGTATTGCCTAGACAACATAACCGTACAGGAGGATCATTGATGGCAAATTTGAAGCGCATTTACATGTTTAGTGATGACGTGGAGAGCTTGGAGAAGCAGTTGGCGGCCGAGGGTCGCCAGCTGAAGTGGCTGTTGGGGGGCAAGGGCGCAAACCTGGCAATCATGACCAGCATCGGCCTGCCGGTTCCGCCGGGCTTCACGGTCACGACCGACACGTGCGTGGAGTTCATGAAACTGGGCAACAAGTTTCCGGAGGGGTTGGAGGAAGAGATACTGGAGGCCATGAAGAAGCTGGAGGAGGAAACAGGAAAGAAGTTCGGTGACCCGGACAACCCGCTGCTGGTGTCGGTGCGCTCCGGGGCCCGAGAGTCCATGCCGGGGATGATGGACACGGTGCTGAACCTGGGGATGAACGACGAGGTGGCCGAGGGTATGGTGAAGCTGACGGGGGATGCGCGGTTCGTCTACGACGCCTACCGGCGCTTGATAATGATGTTCGGCGACGTGGTAATGGGAGTGGAGCGGTCGGTATTCGAGGAGTGTTTCAACAAGGTCAAGCAGAAGGAAGGCGTTTCCGAGGATACCGAAGTATCCGTAGAAGGTTTGAAGGAGACAGTCGAACTGGAGAAGCAGGCCTACAAGGAGCATGTCGGCAAGGAATTTCCCAGTGCCCCCCGAGAGCAGCTCATGGAAGCAGTGCGGGCAGTGTTCGAGTCGTGGAACAACGACCGGGCCATTGCCTACCGCGAACTGAACAAGATCCCGCACGACTGGGGCACCGCGGTCAACGTGCAGACGATGGTGTTCGGCAACATGGGTGACGATTCGGGAACGGGAGTGGCGTTCACCCGCGACCCGGCGACGGGGGAGAAGCGGATATTCGGTGATTACCTGCCCAATGCACAGGGCGAGGACGTAGTGGCGGGGATTCGGACACCGATGGACATCGCCGAGCTGGAGCGCATTGCGCCCGAGGTATACAAGCAGTTCGTTGAGATTTGCCACAAGCTGGAGCAGCATTACCATGACATGCAGGACATGGAGTTCACGGTTGAGCGGGGCAAGCTGTGGATGTTGCAGACGCGCAACGGCAAGCGGACGGCGGCTGCCGCAGTCAAGATTGCAGTGGACATGCACGACGAGGGCCTGGTGGACAAGGCCGGGGCGGTGAAGCTGGTGCCGCCCGAGCAGCTTGACCAGCTACTTCACCCCCAGTTCGATGCTTCCCAGAAGCCCGCACCGGTAGCGACGGGTGTGGCGGCTTCGCCCGGAGCGGCCGCCGGGCAGGTGGTATTCACTGCCGCGAAGGCGGTACAGTGGGCCCAAGAGGGTAAGCGCGTCGTATTGGTGCGGCACGAGACGTCGCCGGAGGATATCCGCGGAATGGCGGCGGCCCAAGGTATCCTGACGCAATTCGGCGGCAAGACCTCGCACGCGGCTGTGGTCGGGCGGCAGATGGGCAAGCCGTGCGTCGTGGGATGCTCGGCCATCGAGATAGACTACGAGGCGCTCAAGTTCGAGGTCAACGGTAATGTTGTCAAGGAAGGCGACTATATCTCGATTGACGGGACGACCGGCGAGGTGATGCTTGGCGACGTGGCGCTGGCCGACTCGGAAATCATCGCCGTGCAGAAGGGGACCCTGGATCCCTCCGAGGCGCCGCTGTACGAGTACTATGCGCGGATCATGCAGTGGGCTGACGAGATCCGCAAGCTAGGAGTGCGCACCAACGCCGATACACCCGAGGACAGCGCGCTGGCCCTGGCGCTGGGCGCGGAGGGCATCGGGTTGACCCGTACCGAGCACATGTTCTTCGGCGAGGAGCGCATCCGCACGTTCCAGAAGATGATCCTCAGCGAGAGCACGGAGGAACGGGAGGCGGCGGCAGCCGAGTTGTTGCCGTTCCAGCGCAATGATTTTTACGGGATCCTCAAGGCAATGGACGGAAAGCCGGTTATCATCCGACTGCTGGACCCGCCGCTGCACGAGTTCCTGCCCAAGACGCCCGAGGAGCAGGCTATCGTGGGGGAGATGGTGGGCAAGAGCCAGCAAGAGATAGCCGATATCGTGGATGGCCTGCATGAACTCAACCCCATGCTGGGGCATCGCGGCTGTCGCCTGGGCGTGACATTCCCCGAGATCTACAAGATGCAGGTGCGGGCCATCTTCCAGGCGGCATGCCAGCTAAAGAAGGAAGGGTTCAACCCCATTCCCGAGGTGATGATTCCGCTGGTAGCGCTGGTGGAGGAGTTGCAGATCTGCAAGGACTACACATTGGAGGTGGCTGCGGAGGTCATGGAGGCCGAGGGCGTGCAGATAGAGTACATGATCGGCACGATGATAGAGCTGCCGCGGGCGTGCGTGGTTGCGGACCAGATCGGGGCGATAGCGGACTTCTTCTCGTTCGGCACCAATGACCTGACCCAGACCGTGTTCGGCTTCAGTCGTGACGACGTGGAGGGCAAGTTCATTCCCGCATACATAACCAAGCGCATCCTGCCGGTCAGCCCGTTCGAGTCCATTGACGTGGCCGGGGTAGGTGCACTGCTGCGGATGGGTGTGGAGAAGGGGCGGGCGGCGAACCCGAAGTTGGAGATCGGCATCTGCGGAGAGCACGGCGGTGAGCCGCACTCGGTGCGCTTCTGCCATGACGTGGGGTTGGACTACGTAAGCTGCTCGCCGCTGCGCGTGCCGATTGCACGGCTGGCCGCCGCACAGGCACAGATTGACAATCCCCGATAGGAAGAACAAGAGGGAGGGCGCGGCCTGTCGCCCTCCCTTTTCCCTAAGTGCAAGAACACAATCGCTCAATACACGGAGTTGATAGCTGATGACTACGATAGAAGAAGTCATAGCGCGCGAGATCCTCGATTCGCGTGGCAACCCCACCGTGGAAGTGGAGGTAGTACTTGCCTGCGGGGCGGTAGGCCGGGCCGGCGTGCCGTCGGGGGCGTCAACGGGAGAGCGCGAGGCGGTCGAGCTGCGCGACGGCGACAAGGAGCGCTACGGCGGCAAGGGCGTGCTGAAGGCGGTGCGCAACGTCAACGAGACCATTGCCGAGGAGCTGGTGGGCTGGGACGCCACCGAGCAGGCAGCCATTGACGCCATGCTGTGTGAGCTTGACGGCACCGAGAACAAGAGCAAGCTGGGAGCGAACGCCATCCTGGGCTGCTCGCTGGCGGTGGCCAAGGCTGCGGCGGAGGCGTGCGGGCTGCCGCTGTACAGCTATATCGGCGGAGTGAATGCCAGGTTGTTGCCCGTGCCGCTGATGAACATTCTCAACGGCGGCAAGCACGCCGACAACAACGTTGACCTGCAGGAATGGATGATAGCGCCGGTGGGGGCGGGCAGTTTTCGCGAAGCATTGCGGATGGGAGCCGAGATCTACCATGCGCTGGGCAAGGTGCTGGAGGAGAAGGGATTGGCAGGCGGAGTAGGAGACGAGGGAGGCTTTGCCCCGAACCTGGAGTCGAACGCGGCCGCCTTGGAGGTCATCATGCAGGCGATCTCCCAGGCCGGCTACGAGGCGGGCAGTGATGTGCTGATAGCCCTTGACCCGGCGGCCAGCGAGTTGTACGACGCCGAGAAGGGCAAGTACGTGCTCGAGGGCGAGGGG
>JALGVG010000240.1 GCA_029819875.1 Candidatus Zipacnadia bacterium
ACTCGATTGCATGTTATCTGCAATACCGGGTGTACATCTCTGGAAGGTGCTTGTGCCCTAAGCGAGGAATACTTTGTTCCACCGGTATCTTTGGCATAACCAGGCTGATGAAACCCGAATCCGTAAGGACTGGGTGCACTTGTTATGGCCGGCGACATCGCGCCGTGTAATTTCTCTTGCAGCAGTAGTTATTCGCACATGTCTATATTTCACCTTCCACAAGGAATGAATTGCGACTATGAATTGGACGCCGCTTGTCTCAACGTTCCTACTGATACTGGTCGCCGAGTTGGGCGACAAGACCCAGCTTGCAGTGATTTCACAAGCGTGCAAGTTCAAGGCGCCTGGCATGGTGCTTCTGGGGGCGATTCTGGCCCTGGGGGCAGTTAGTGCCATCGGAGTAGGGCTGGGAACTTTTTGTGCCGAGGTATTGCCCCGCGACCTGATACGCTGGATAGCAGGGCTGGCATTTATCGCCATGGGGATACTGATGTTGCTGGAAGTTATCTAGCACGCATCCGATTGATGGCTAGGAGGCGCATGGAATGCCTGAAGGTACGGAACAGCAGTGGGTCAAAGCCGCGCTGGCATGTCGCGAGCAGATGGACAGGTGGATTGACCAGGCATTGGCACGCCACGAGTCTGTGCCGTACATGGGCGGGCCGGATGAAGGAGAATTTCTCTCCTCCTGGTTCAGCCACTACTTGCTGACCGGGGACGAGCGGATTATCCAATTCGCCCGCCAAATGTGCGATGGTTTCAGGCAGCATGCGGCAGCCAACTTCTTCCACGGCTATCCCCCGCAAGCCGAGGCGCATCACGGCACCGAGAACTACAACTATTTCCTGCTGCGGTTGTGGCGCGTTGACCGGTATGCTCCCGCCGGCGAGCTGCTGGTTGATGCCGCCCACCACGTGGGCAACTGGGTTTCCGAGGTGCCCGCGTGGTTTGACTGGGACAGCGGCTGGTTCGTCAATTGGTGGACAGGCACCAGGCAAATAGGCGGACCGCAGACTCGCTTTGAGGTGCCCGATCACTTCCGCCTCATTCAGCTTGCCTTGGCAGGATACCACGTGACAGCGGAGAGCAAGTACCTGGACCTTTGCATCTTGTGGTCACGGCGCTGGGCGGAGGCGATACTGCAGGCTCCACTAGGCAACCCGCCGCTTGAAATGATTCCCCCCGGCTCCAATCCCGACCCCGAAGAGCTGAGGGTAGCGTCCTGCCGTCACCACCTGACTGCTGACGATCCGCTGGTGGAGCCACACGTGGCTTCCGGCACCCTTGACGCGCTGCTGGACTTGTGGGAATTGACCGACGAAGAGGTGTTCCGCAATGCCGCGCGCAAGTTGTGCGAGGCACTCATACCCGAGCTAGGCGATCCGGCCGCTGAGCCGCCGGCTGGCTACCTGATGCAGTACCGTGCCCGAACCGGGGATACCAGCCTTGATGAGCGCATATTGGAAGCCCTCGGGCCATTGCGGACACCTACCGAGGGCAACCCGCTGATGGTGATAGAGAGTTTCGGTTCGGGACCCGTGCGGGGTATCGGCAAGCGCTGGGACATGGTCCGCTGGGGATACCGCCAGATGGACGGCAGTATCCAGCCGGAGCAGGCTCATTCGTGCGCCTCGATGGCCCTCGGCTACGCCTTGACCGGCGAGGTGGAGTGGGCAAGACGGGCCTTGGAGCTGGCGGCACTTCGCATGAAACTGGCATGCCAGACGTTGCGGGATGGCCGCATCACAGGCTGTTCGGGTGATACGATCCACGCCGTCGCGGCCGGCAACGGCCGCTGCAGCGGGTATGGCTGCATGACTGCCGCCTATTACCCCCTCGTGGCAGGCGCTATCAGGCGTTTCGGCCAGGAGGAGCTTGACGAGCGACTGGAGCCGCCGGTCCCGCCGGACGTCGCCACGCTGATGCGCCCGGCGCCCTGCACCGAGCCGGCGAAAATCTACCCGCCGCGCCCTGCCGCCAGCCAGAGGGAGTGAGAATACAACGGACCGTAAGCCACAAATCTCTCTTCCGCAACGGGCTTGGCTGAAGGTTTTGGGCGCGGCAATGGAGAATTCTTAATAGTCTATGTCTGATTGCAAGGATTCCTTTGGAGCAGGTGATGCAAATGCGAGTTCTGGCCGTGGGTGCCCATCCGGATGATATTGAGATCCTCTGCGGCGGCACGCTGGCAAAGTATGCAAAGTATGCACAGCGTGGTGACAAGGTGTTCATGTGTTGCGCTACCGATGGCGCGGCCGGGCACATGTACATCCCGCCCGAGGAATTGAAGACCATTCGTGAGAAAGAAGCGCGCAAGTCTGCAGATGTTATCGGGGCCGAGATCATGTTCCTGGAAGAGGATGATGAATTCCTGTTCCACGACAGGCCTACGCGGCTGAAGTTCATTGACATGATCCGTTGGGCGAACCCGGATGTCATTATCACCCATACCCC
>JALGVG010000081.1 GCA_029819875.1 Candidatus Zipacnadia bacterium
CGCCTTCGGTACCTTCGTGCGGGAAAGCCCGGTGCCGGTGATTGCCGACATCCACTTCGACTACCGCTTGGCTCTCGGCGCCATCGAGCGGGGAGCGGCGAAGGTACGTATCAATCCGGGCAATATCGGGGACGACAGCAAGCTGCAACCGATTGTCGAGGCGGCCACGGCCGCTGGCATCCCTATCCGCGTGGGGGTCAACTCCGGCTCACTGGAAGCCGACCTGCTGGCCAAGTACGGCCACCCCACGGCCCAGGCACTGTGTGAAAGCGCGCTGCGCAACGTCGAGCGGCTGCAGCGGCTGGGCTGCAACTCCCTGGTGGTTTCCATCAAGGCATCGGACGTGTCCCGGACTATCGAGGCCAACAGGCTGTTTGCCGCCCGCAGCGACCTCCCCCTGCACATTGGGATAACCGAGGCGGGGCTGGGGCATGCAGGGATAGTCGCTTCCGCTGTCGGCATCGGTGCCCTGCTGGCAGATGGCATCGGCGACACCATCCGCGTGTCCTTGACCGCCGACCCCCTCCAGGAAGTGCAGACAGGGCGGCAAATACTTATCGCACTTGGCTTGCTGACGGGGCCGCGGCTGGTTTCCTGTCCCACTTGCGGACGCTGCCGCGTAGACATGCTTCCCATCACCCGCGCGGTGCAGGAGGCGCTGCGCGACGTAACGGCTCCCTTGGTTGTGGCGGTGATGGGCTGTGAAGTGAACGGCCCCGGAGAAGCCAAGGAAGCCGACGTGGGAATAGCGTGCGGCAAGCAGTTCGCCACCCTCTTCCGGCATGGCCGGATAATAAGGCGGGTGAGGATTGAGCAAGCCGCCGAGGTGCTGATTGCCGAGATTAGTAGGCTTACATGACTCGATCGCCTGCAGGTCGGCCGCACAGGCCGACTACGCTTTGAACCAAGAAGGAGGCACGCTGTCTTGCGCGCAACACAATTTTACACGCCGACTTTGAGGCAGGCCCCTGCCGAGGCCGAGATTGCCAGCCACCGCCTGTTGCTGCGTGGCGGCTTCATCCGGCCCCTGGCCGCCGGCATTTTCAGCTTTGAGCCACTGGGCCTGCGTGTGCTGCGGAAGATCGAAAACATAATTCGCAGCGAAATGAACGCCGCCGGAGCGCTTGAAGTACTGCTGCCGGTGCTCAATCCCCGCGAACTGTGGGAACGCAGCGGCCGCTGGGCCACCTTCCAGCCGGAACCATTCAAACTCCAGGACAAGAGCGGCAGGGAATTCTGCCTCGGACCCACCCATGAAGAAGCCATAACCGATCTGGTGGCCCGTGACGTGAACTCCTACCGCCAGTTGCCGTTGACCCTATATCAGATCCAGGTCAAGTTCCGCGACGAGATGCGGCCCCGCGGCGGGTTGATACGGGTCAAAGAGTTCCTCATGAAAGATGCCTACAGCTTCGACGTGGACGAGGCGGGCCTGGATCGCTCCTACGAGGCGATGTACCACGCTTATGTCCGCATCTTCGAGCGCCTCAAGCTGCCCGTGATGATCGTGGAGGCGGAGGCAGGCTCCATCGGCGGGCACGAGACGCGCGAGTTCATGCTGCTGTGCGAGGCGGGCGAGGACACCGTCTTTTCGTGTGATAACTGTGACTACGCTTCCAACGCCGAGTGCGCCACATCCCGCCCCCCCCAGCCGCGCGCGGACACCCCTGCACCGGGTGCGCCGCAACTAGTACCTACGCCCGGCGCCGCCACCATAGAGGCTGTCAGCCAATTCCTCAACGTGGCGCCCAGCCAACTGGTCAAGACCCTCCTGTACAAGGCGGACGCGCAATTCGTGGCGGCACTGGTGCGCGGCGACAGGGAACTGAACGAAACGAAGCTGCAACGCGCTCTGCGTGTCAGTGAGCTGCGGATGGCAACCGCCGAGGAGGTCCAGCAGTTGAGCGGAGCGGCCGTCGGCTTTGCTGGCCCGGTTGGGTTGCCTGACAGCGTCAAGGTCATCGCCGACCACGAGATCCACGCCATGGGCGACTTCGTCGTGGGCGCCAACCAGGATGATGCACACCTCGTCGGGGTTGAAGTCGGGCGCGACTTCCAGGTCGATACATGGGCGGACTTGCGCATGGTCGCTGACGGCGACCCCTGCCCCCGCTGCGCCACCGGGCGCCTGCGCGCTCACCGCGCCATAGAATTGGGGCATGTATTCAAGCTGGGGACAAGCTATGCCCAATCGCTGGGTGCCCTGTACCTGGACGAAGACGGCAACCGCCACCCGATGGTCATGGGCTGTTACGGCATCGGCGTCAGCCGCTGCATGGCCGCCGTCGTCGAGCAGTACCACGACGAAAACGGCATCATCTGGCCGATGAGCGTGGCGCCCTTCCAGGTTGTCATACTGCTGCTGGATCCGAATGATTCTGCGTTGGCCGAACTGGCCGACACGTTGGCCGGTCAGTTGCAGGCACAGGGCTTGGAGGTGCTCATTGACGATCGCGATGAGCGGCCCGGACCGAAGTTCAAGGACGCCGACCTGATCGGCTATCCGCTGCATGTAGTGCTGGGTAAGAAGGCCGCAACCGAGGGGCTGGTGGAGGTGCGCCGTCGCTGCGATGCCGCCGAGAAGGTGGTCCCCACTGACCAGGTTGTGAGCACCGTGCTGGAGCTGGCGGAGGACGCCGTGTAAGCGCCGCTGGCGGTATTACGTGTCAAGACCGAAAACGGGCTGCCGTGTAGGCAGCCCGCATTGTTTGCCGATCCTCAGTTAATTGCTTGTGCGCTCCGAGGCCGCGGCGGCCTAGGCGTTACACTTGCGCCCGCGTCCCCAATACCCCTACCGGCGGCGCAAGAACGCCGGAATGTCGATGTCATCCTCGTCGTAGGTGGGTAGTTCTTCCTGGAATGCCGAGGAGCGCCCGCCGGCGGTTTCTGTCTCGCCTCCCGCCTCCGCTTCGACGTCGGCCAGCGAGCGATGGGAGGCCCGCACTGGCCTTGCCTCGTCAAAGCCCGTCGCCAGCACCGTTACTCTGATGTTGCCTTCCATCTTGTCGTCCTGGACCGCTCCGAGGATAAGGTCAGCCTGGTCGCCGTCTCCGGCCACGGCCTGCTGGATGATTTCGGCGGCCTGGTGTATCTCGGCCAGCGTCAGGTCGCTGCCGCCGGTGACATTGAGCAGCACCGAGCGCGCCCCGCTGATGTCGGTTTCCAGCAACGGGCTGGCGACCGCCGCCCGCGCCGCCTCGGCGGCCCGGTTCTCACCACTGGCTTCGCCGATCCCCATCATCGCCGTACCGGCATCCTTCATGACAGCCTTGACATCGGCAAAGTCCAGGTTTATGAGCCCAGGTACCACGATTACTTCACTGATGCCTCGTACCCCCTGGCGCAGTACCTCGTCGGCCATGGCGAATGCTTCCTGGAGCGTCGGATTCTGGTCTGTGAATTGCAGGAGGCGATCATTGGGAATAACAATCAGTGTGTCAACCTTTTCCTTCAGCCGTTTTATCCCCTCCTCTGCCAGTTGCATCCGCTTCTTGCCCTCTACTGAAAACGGCTTGGTCACCACTCCCACCGTCAGCGCGTCTATTTCGCGCGCCAACTCCGCCACTACCGGGCTGGCACCGGTGCCGGTGCCGCCGCCCATACCGGCCGTGATGAATACCATGTCGGCCTGGTCCAGTGCCATCATGATATCCTGGCGGTTCTCCTCGGCTGCCTGGCGGCCCAGTTCCGGGTTGCCGCCAGTCCCTAGCCCATGCGTAAGATTCTCACCAATTGCAATCTTGACGTCGGCGGCCGAGAAGTCCAACACCTGGCGGTCGGTGTTGATAACCATGTACTCCACGCCCATCACACCGGCTTCGATCATCCGGTTGACAGCATTGGAGCCTCCCCCGCCAACCCCGACTACGCGAATCTTAGCATATTCTTCCACCGGTGATCTTAGCATACAAGTAGGAGCCTCCTTGCCCAGACCTGGGTGGTTTGCACCTCGCCCAGATTGAACGAATTATAACTGCGGCCTCCGAGTGCTGTCAAGCCACTAACACACCACACAAACTACCGCTATATCAGTAATTCTCATCAAGCCCCGGTTTGGCAGCTTCCTGCACCGGCGGCACACCACGGCTGCCAGCCTGCAGCTTTCTTGACACTGGCCGACAGGGGTCTTATACTTCTGTGCCGACATGTCACGTTCTCAACACGGTTCCCGGCCCATAGTTCACGTTACCGCACCAGGCCGCGGTGGTATTATCGGCAATCCTTCGGACATATACGGCGGCACGGTCGTTTCCTGCACCATTCCCGAGCGCGCCGCTGTCACGATCTCACCCAGCCCCCATTTCATTCTTGACATCTACGGGCACTTCCAGGTCATCGAGTCCGAAGACGACTGGCAGTACGACCCACAGCTGCATTTCCTTGATGTCGGCAAGGCGGTCTGGCGCTATCTTCGCAATTCGCAGTACGCACGGGATGGCCTTATTGACCCCACAACGCCCTTTCACGTCCGCGCCGGCTCCAACATTCCCCTCAAGGCCGGATGTGCAGGATCAACCGCCATGTTGATGTGCATCCTGGCGGGTGTGCTGCGGTACTTCGATGTACCCATCTGCCGCCACGAACTTGCTGAATTGGCCCATTGCATCGAGCGCCACGAACTCGGAGTGCACTGCGGCTACCAGGACCAGTACATGATCGCCTTTGGTGGGCTGAATTGTATTGAACTTCGCGATAAGGAGAACCACGACGAGGGTCGCGAGGCCGTCTATGCCACGGTCGAGCCCTTGGCCTCAGAAGTGGACGAATTGCCCTTTATCCTGATCAACAGCGGTATCCAGCGTTCCAGCGGCGCGTTCCACGCCACACCGCGCAAGCAGTGGGAAGAGGGGGACCCGCGGCGCGTTGCCGGCTTTGAGCGCATCGGCGAACTGGGCCGGCTGGGCAAGAAAGCACTCTTGCTGCGGGACTGGGAATGGCTCGGTGAGTTGATGGACGAAAACTACCAGATTATGAGCGACCTGGTGGGCTGCGGGGAAGTCAACGATTACCTCATATCCGTGGCCAAGCGCAACGGGGCGTTGGGGGCCAAGCTTTCGGGCGCAGGCCGGGGCGGCACCATCATAGCGTTGCATCCTGACCCGGCGTGGTTGGGCCAAAGGATGCTGCAGGCCGGCGCCGAGCGTCTTATCTCGCTACGTCCCTCGCCGGGGCTGACGATAGAGGTGGACACTGCACCTCAACACTAGCCGATATCTTGCGGCGGCTCCAGGAGGCGACGGGTCTTATCCAACTTCGGCAGCCTCAGGAAGAACCACAGGCCTTGTAGTTTCTTGGCATTATTCCCGCCCGCGGGGGGTCCAAGGGTATTCCCCGCAAGAACCTGCAACCATTGGCGGGCAAACCATTGATCGCTTGGACCATTGAGGCCGCGCTTGCTTCCCGCTTTCTGGATCGCGTGGTGGTCTCAACCGATGACCACGAGATCGCTGCTGTTGCCCGTGCCAACGGCGCTGAAGTTATCATGCGCCCCTCCCACCTCGCACAGGACACCTCCCCCACCGAGCCTGTGCTGCTCCATGTCCTGGACGAGTTGCAGGCCCGCGAGGCGTATGTGCCCGATGCGGTGGTGCTGCTGCAGTGCACCAGTCCCTTGCGTGGCTCCGACCTGATAGATGCCGGCATCCAGATGTGGATCGACAGCGGCTGCGATGTGGTGGTGTCGGTGGCCCCGTTGCAACACCACAACCTGTGCGGTACAATAGGTCCCGACAACCGCTTCTTGCCGGAGTACGACTACAACTGCCGTCCGCGAAGCCAGGATGTTCCGGACAAGTACTCGGAAAACGGCGCCTTGTATGTCACGCGCACCACGATCCTGCGGCAACTGCGCAACCGCCTCGGCGGCGACGTGCGGGCGCTGGTCATGGACCCTGTTCGTTCGCTGGACATTGATACTCCCGAGGACCTTGCATTGGCTGAAAAGCTGATCAAAGTGTTCAGAACCAGGCCGTGATAGCATGCCATGCATTAAAATAGGTGACAGGACAGTCGGAACTGGCCAACCGGTTTACATCATCGCCGAGATTGGCATAAACCATAACGGTGACCCCCATCTGGCGCGGCAGTTGATTGACATAGCGGCCGACGCAGGAGTTGATGCAGTCAAGTTTCAAAAACGCGCCTTGCGCAATATCTATCCCGGCTCCATACTTGACGATCTTTCCAACGCCGACAAGGAGCTGCAGTTTGTTATTCCCTTTCTTCAGCAGGCGGAATTGAGCAACCAGGACATGGCCGACCTGGCCGACTACGCCGCCCGGCGGAAGGTCCAATTCTTGTGCACCCCGTGGGATGAAGAGAGCGTGGACCTGCTGGAAGACATCGGTGTGCCGGCCTACAAGGTCGCTTCGCCCGATCTTACCAACGTCTTCTTGTTGGAGCGCCTGGCGCAGACAGGCAAGCCGTTGATAGTGTCAACCGGCATGTCCCGCTGGGAAGAAATACAGTATACCGTTGATTTTCTGAAACAGCGCGGCGTTCAGTTCGCCTTGCTGCATTGCCAGTCCACCTACCCCGCTCCCTTCAAGGATATTCACCTGCGCTTCATGGAACGGCTGCGCGAGTTCGGGGTGCCTGTCGGATACTCGGGGCATGAGCGCGGCATCGCCGTCTCCACCTGCGCCGCCGCCCTCGGTGCCTGCATCATCGAGCGTCATATCACGCTCGACCGCACCATGCCCGGCCCCGACCACGCCGCCAGCCTCGAACCTCCGGGCCTGCGCAAACAAGTGCGCGATATTCGCGTCATGGAGCAAGCGCGGGGTTCTGTTCAACGGCCCCTTTCCCGCGGAGAGATACTCAATCGCCATGCCCTGGCCAAGAGCCTAGTCGCCGCCCGCGACATCAAGTCCGGTGAGACCCTTACTCGCGCCGACCTTGCCGCTCTCGGCCCCGGCACCGGCCTCAGCCCTCAGCGTTACCACGAGCTTATCGGTCGCGTGATGCGCCGTGATATACGCGCCGGCGAACAGTTCCGCGAAAGCGACCTGCTTGACGAGCCTCCGCAGGCAATCGTCGCCGGCTTTCCCCTGCGCTGGGGACCGGTGGCGCGTTACCGCGATGCCCGCCTGCTGGCGGCCTGGAACCCGCATGTAATGGAGTTTCATCTCACCGACCGCGATCTGGACACCCCTATCCCCGACCTGGGCGAGTTCTCCCAGGAGCTCATCGTCCACGCCCCCGAGTACTACCACGGACAGCTGCTTGATCTTTGCACAACCAATGAACGCCAGCGGCAGGCCTCAATTGACCTCGTGCTGCGAACCTGCGATACCGCGCGTCAATTGCGCCGCCATTTCCCCACCCAGCGCGATGCTGTAAAGATAGTCGTCCACCCCGGCGGCATGACCTACGACGGCTTTCTGCGGGATACCACGCAGTTGTATGCCAACTTGGAGCGATCCGCGGAGCGATTGTACCAGGAAAAAGATGTTTGCATTCTGCTGGAAAACCTCCCTCCCTTCCCTTGGTACTTCGGCGGCCAGTGGTACAGTAATGTCTTTACCGGCGCTGCCGAAATCGCCCGCTTCTGCCGGGAACACGACGCTTCTATCACCTACGACCTCTCTCACGCCCAGCTATGGTGCAATCACAGTGGTGATGACCTCCTCGAACATATCCAGACCGTCAAACCTTACATCAAGCATCTGCATATCGCCGACAGCCTGGGCACGGATGGCGAAGGCTTGCAGATAGGCGACGGTGAGACCGACTTTGCGGCCGTATTGCCCCTGCTGAAGGACATTCCGGCAGCGTGGATTCCCGAGATCTGGCTGGGCCACCGCAATGAGGGCGAAGGGTTTGTCATCGCTCTGCAGCGCCTCTCCGAGGCCTTGGCTCAACTCCCATGACTTGCTGCGATGCGCCGCAAGCCGAAGGTCTTGGCTTGACATGCCGCCGGACTGTTGCGTCGGCAGCGGCGGGCATGTATAATTCAGTTATCCAAGTCGTTTTCGGCATCTCCGCGGCCGGCCTGGAGAGTGCGAAGTCAACCAACGCAAATCCGGGCCGGCACCGGCCAGGTAACTAATGAAACACTCACCGTCAATTATCCAGCAACTGCGCAGCGTACTGCCTCCCCAAGCTATCCTCTGCGACCCCATGCAGTTGAGCCTGTATGGATATGACGGCACCCTCTACCAAGGAATGCCGGATGTGGTCGTTCTGCCCGAGAGTACTGAACAAGTGGTGTCAGTTGCGCACATCTGCCGGCAGACGGGCACGCCGCTGGTGCCGAGGGGAGCCGCTACCAGCCTCAGCGGGGGGCCTGTGCCGC
This sequence comes from Candidatus Zipacnadia bacterium, assembly GCA_029819875.1. Classification (GTDB taxonomy): domain Bacteria; phylum Armatimonadota; class Zipacnadia; order Zipacnadales; family Zipacnadaceae; genus JALGVG01. Next base: position 8,297 of record JALGVG010000081.1, read on the forward strand.
TGCGTGGCGGGGTGGTCGTGGCCACCACCAGGATGGATCGCATTCTGGACCTGGACATCGCCAACCGCTGTGTGGTGGTCCAGCCCGGTGTCGTCAACTTGCACCTGCAAGCTGCTCTCGCCGAGCACGGCTATTTGTATGCGCCGGATCCGGCCAGCCAGGGTGTCTGCACCATCGGCGGCAATGTCGCGGAAAATGCCGGCGGCCCTCATTGCCTCAAGTACGGAGTTACTGTGCACCATGTGTTGGGCCTGGAGATGGTGCTGCCGGACGGCCGCCTGATAAGACTAGGCGGCAAGGCCCTTGACGAAGCCGGATATGACCTGGCCGGGGTCATCGTGGGCAGCGAGGGCACCTTCGGCATCGTTACCGAGGTTACTTGCCGCATCATGCCGATGCCCGAAAGTATCGTCACCATGCTGGCTATCTTCGACACGCTGGAAGATGCCGGGCAGGCCGTTTCGGACATCATCGCACACGGCTTGGTGCCCGCCACCCTCGAGATGATGGACCGCACGATGATCGGAGCCGTGGAGCAACACATGCACACGGGTTATCCACCTGACGCCGAGGCCGTGCTGCTCATCGAACTCGACGGCCTGGCGTCCGCCCTGCCCGAGCAGGTAGACAGCATCAAGCAAGCCTGCCGGCGCAACCGCGTGCGCCGTTTCCAGATAGCAAGCAACGAACGCGAGCGCGAGTTGCTATGGCAAGGGCGGAAGGGTGCTTCCGCTGCCATCGTAAACCTTGCGCCGGGCAAGATATCCTCCGACGTCACCGTTCCGCGCACCGAATTGCCGGTCGTGCTAAGAAAGATAATGGAAATCGGGGACAAGTGGGGGATCACCATCGGCAACTTCTTTCATGCCGGCGACGGTAATCTCCATCCCCAGGCCCTTTATGACCCCCGCGATGCCGACCAGCTCAGGTGCGTGCTGGCTATTGATGACGAGGTCTGCAAACTGGCTATCGCCCACCGTGGGGTGCTCAGCGGTGAGCATGGTATCGGCTGCGCCAAGCGCAAGCACATGCCCCTGATGTTCACACCCCAGGAGATGCTTGCAATGTGGCGTGTGAAGGAGGTTTTCGACCCTGCGCTGATCTGCAACCCGGAAAAGGTGCTCCCAGACAAGAGGGAAATGAAGGCCGCCCCCCGGCTTTTGCTCCCCGAAGGGCCTTTTACCACCGCCGGCCCGCAGGTCGCCGTGCGTAATGACGAGGGGTGGTTCCAGCCGCTGGACGAGGAGGCCGTCCAGAAAATCCTTGCGGTGGCTCATCGGGAAGGCCAGCCGCTGGTCCTGCGCGGCACGGGTACCAAGTCAGGCCCCCTTCCCTCCGGTGCCGAAGTGGTCACGACCAGCCGCCTGGACCGCATCCTGGAATACGACCCTGACAACCTGACAATCACGGTCCAATGCGGTGTCCGCCTGCGTGACATCCAAACCCTTGTATCAGGTCACGGACAGATGCTCCCCCTTCGTCCTCGTTTCCTGGACGAATGCACAATCGGCGGGGTAGTGGCCTGCAACGAGGCCGGGCCCCATCGTCTGCTGTACGGCTCTCCCCGTGACCTCGTCACAGGCATCAAGGTGGCATTACCGGACGGAACCATACTCAAGTTCGGCAGCCCCTGTGTCAAGAACGTGGCCGGCTACGCTCTCGAGAAGCTGTTTGTCGGCTCCAGGGGCACGTTGGGGGCCATACTGCAGGTAACTCTGCGCACGCACCCGCTCCCCCAGTCCTTCCGCACCTTGAGCTTGTCCATTGACGATCCACTGCAGTTGCAGCCGCTGGTAGCGGAGCTGTGCGGTTCGCCGCTGCAGCCGGCCGCACTCGAGCTCCTCAACCCCGCCGCCTGTCGCTTCATTGAGGAAGCTGACACGCAGCGGTGGTGCTTGCTGGTCGGGCTGGAGGGTTCAGGAGCGGAAGTCGAACAGATGATAGCGGGCGTGCAGTCAATGGTCAGCGCGCACGGTCTGGGGGCTTGCGTCGAGGTTGATGCGGACTACATGCAACTGTGGGCG
>JALGVG010000082.1 GCA_029819875.1 Candidatus Zipacnadia bacterium
TGCGGCTCAGTCCACTGGAAGCTGCCACGGGGAAGACGAGCCAGCAGGATCTGTTCGTCGGGATGAGTCTCGAAAGTGGCGGCGTACCAGGTAACAAGCAGGTCGCCGCCGGCAGGCTTGCAGATGGAGGAGCAGTGGCTCATGGGATGGCCGGGGACGGAAGACAACAGGGACCTGAGGCAGTACATAATCACCATTCCTATCCGGGCAGGTTGGCTTGGCACCGACACTGTGAATACAATTCGCCAGCCGCCAAAGGCTATCCTTTGTCATGCCATTTGTGATATTATCAAAAAGGGATCGTCTCATGGGCGGAAGGCCGGCTCGGGTTGACCGGCTGACTGCAGGTAATCTCAGACAGGAGGCAGCCAGCAAGTGAGCGATGCAAGAGACGTCGTGTTGAGCGACCGGTTGGCAGTGGTGCACGCCAGGGCGTGGTGGGTGTCGGCCGTAGTCGCCGTGGGCTTTGCCGGGGCACTTGTTGCCGGCGCCTACGTGCGTATTCCACTGCCCTTCACCCCCGTGCCGGTAACGTTGCAGACGCTGGTGGTGTTGGTCAGCGGCGTGGTGCTGGGCCCGCGGTGGGCGACGGCCAGCATGGGCATGTACCTGGGGCTTGCAGCCGCCGGGCTGCCGGTGACCACCACCGGTGCGCTTACGGGGGTGACGTTCGGCTACCTGGTTGGATTCGTGGCGGCTGCCGCGGCCGTCGGGGTGCTGGCCCGTCCTGCCAGCCCATTGTGGCGCCTGGTGGCGGCCATGGCGGCAGGAAGCGCAATCATATACCTGTGCGGCGCGGGGTGGATAGCCGGCCTGGAGGGCGTAGTCTGCAAGGGGACCATGTGCAAGTACGTGTTCCCATTTTTGCCGGGAGATGCGATGAAGTTGGCAGCTGCCGTGGGGGTCGTGCGCGCAGGCCTCCCACTATGGCAGAGGCTGAGCGGAAAATGAACCACCATTTCGATAAGCAGTTGGGCCTGGTGTGCCTGAACACCGAGGCCCTCGCCCGCTTGGAGCAACTACGGTTACGGCGTTGCGAGTTGGTGATGTTCGATCGACAGCAGGAGGCCGAGGCGCGGCGGGCCATAACGGAGGGCGGCCTGGCATTCGGCATTCATGCGCCGCTGTTTCGGGATGTAGATTATCCGGAGTACGCGCTGATGGCAAGCCTGGTGGACCCCGATGGCGAGCGCAGGGAGCGGGCGGTGCGGCTGATGGACAGCGAGATCCGGCAGGCCGCTGAATGGGAAGCGGATTACGTTGTCCTGCACTTGCAGCGGAACCTGCTGCTTAACGGCGAAAGCGCACCCGAGGGGTGGGACGAGGAGGACGGCATACAGTTGGCCATCGAAACGGTGAGCCAAGTGGCGGAGACGGCAGCGGGGCTGAACATGCCGATTCACCTGGAAAACATGATGGGTGCGCCCATCTTCCATTCACCTGAGGCCTATGTGCGGCTGTGCGAGGCCGTGCCCGGTGTGCGCCTATGCCTGGATATCGGGCACCTGGCACTGGACGCAGCCTACTTCGGCTTCGACGTGGTAGAAGCGGCAACCATGCTGGCGCCGTATACCGGCTCGCTCCACGTGTACAACAACCAGATTGAAGATGATTTCGACTTTCCAAGCCTGCGGGAGGCGGGTTTGCTGCGCAAGTTTGCAGTTCATCCCACGCAGTCGCCGGGGCATGGGTGGATACCGGTGGGACGGTTGCTACGCCGGGTGTTGGCCGCCAATCCGCAGGCGTTGGTCACTTTCGAGATATATTTTCGCCTGGAAGCCAGTCCCGAGCAGACTCTGGAAGGAATCGAGTGGGTGGCGGAGATCATAGATGACACAAACTCCAAAATGTGATAGAATAGTTAAACAGGTTACAGAATATTGCGCTGACGCACTGTGCAGAGAGGCGAAGATGGCAGTGGATTTCATGTACTCGGAAAAAGTGCTGGAGCATTTCCGCAACCCGCGCAACATGGGGGAGATAGAGGATGCGGACGGTGTCGGTGATGTCGGCAATCCCAAGTGCGGGGATATGATGCGGATAACCATCAAGGTTGACGAGGCGACCGGCACTATCACGGACGTCAAGTTCAAGACCTTCGGCTGCGGGGCGGCCATTGCCACCAGTTCCATGGTGACGGAGCTGGTGAAGGGCAAGAGCCTGCAGGAGGCGCTGGCGGTCAGCAACAAGACCGTGGTGGAGCAGCTCGGAGGACTTCCGCCGGTGAAGTTGCACTGTTCGGTGCTGGCCGAACAGGGCATTGTGGCGGCCATACAGGATTATTACGCGAAACACCCGGAAAAGACCCCGCCTCCAGAGCTGGAGAGCAAGGCGCAGTACCTTGAGAAGGTGGATCCGCACGGGTGGCCGGACGGAGACCAATAGAGTAGTGGTATACATACTTCTCGGGCAGCTTGTTACGGCAAGCTGCCCGCTTTATTTGTATCGGCAGGTGATGGATCGGAGCCGTAAGCCAGAAGGATTAACCCAACTGCCGAAGAAGGAATAACTGCAATGCCAGCAACAACGTGATAGAAGGGACGGATACGAGTGACCAAGCCCAAGTTCTCTGTAGGCTTATGGGTGCTGGGCCAGTGTGGAGACCGCTATATGCTGGGTGGGTACGGGCCCCCGGTGCCACTGGACGAACAACTGAGGATAGCGGCCAGCATCGAGGGGGTAACCGGGGTCGAGTGCCATGGTTCGGACTTCGATGACTGCGAAATAGAGCGGTACAAGGACTTGGGCGGGGAGTTGGGACTTGTGACGACGAACGTCAACACGAATGTGTGGGGGTACCGCAAGTTCGGCAGGGGGGCATTTGCGCACCGCGACCCCAAGATCCGCCAGCAAGCCATTGACGAGGGCTTCCGCTCCTGCGAGACGGCCCGCAAGATCGGCTGTCCCAGTGTCGCGCTGTGGCTGGGAGCCGATGGGTTCGACTATCCTTTCCAGTTGGACTATCCCCGGCACTGGGAATTGTTGATTGACGGTATCCGCCAGGTGGCCGAGGAGGCAGCCCCGGACCTGAAGGTCGGCATAGAATACAAGCTCAAGGAACCGCGCACCCACATGAGCATCTCGAACGTGGGCATCACGCTGATGGTGATAAACGAGGTCGGGATGGACAACGTGGGTGGGACGATAGATTTCGGGCACAGCCTGATGAGCCAAGAAAGCCCTGCCGAAGCCGTGTGCCTGCTGCAAAGGCAGGGGAAGTTGTTTAACGTCCACTTCAATGACGCCTGGGGTTACTGGGATGATGACATGATAGCAGGAACGGTCAACTTCTGGACGACACTGGAATTCCTGTACTACTGCAAGCGGCTGGAGTACGACGGGTGGTTCGGCCTGGACATGTTCCCGTACCGGGAGGACGGCAAGCAGGCGGCCCAGATGGCGGTTGACAACATCCAGGCAATGTGGGCGATGCTGGACAAGATTGACCCTGCACAGTTGGAGGCGGCTCAAGAGACGATGGACGCGGTACAGACGCAAAGGGTGGTGCGCCGGGTCATCTTTGAGTGACAAGGCGGCCAAGACCGGGCATTAGACACGCAGATGACGCAGCACAAAGCGGCGCGGGAGCCGGGCAGGGACGCAGCAATGTAAAACCATCAATAGGAGGATAGTGATGTCTCAGAAACTAGCAATCAATGGTGGGACCCCGGTGCGGGATACTTCGGTCAAGCCGTGGCCGAGCGTGGGCAATGCCAGTGGAAGAATGCTGGGCGAGGAGGAATTGGCCAACTTGCGGCAAGTCATCGAGTCCGGAAGCCTCAATCGCTATGGCGGGGCGATGATGGTCAAGCAGTTCGAGGAGGCATTCGCCGAGCGCATGGGAGTACGGCACGCCTGCGCGGTGACCTCGGGGACGGCGGCATTGCACACGGCGGTGGGAGCGTTGCGGCTGGAAGTAGGCGACGAAATCATCACCACCACCGTCACCGACATGGGGACGATGATCGCCATCCTGATGCAGAACTGCATTCCTGTCTGCGTGGACGTGGACCGGCGCACGATGCTGATGGACACGGCCAATATCGAGGAGGCTATCACCGACCGCACGCGTGCCATTATCGTGGTACACCTGTTCGGCCAGCCGGTGCCGATGGACGAGGTAATGCAAATAGCGGACAAATACGGCCTGTACGTTATTGAGGACAGCGCACAGGCGCACGACGCGCAATGGGATGACAAGAAGGTGGGCACCATCGGGCACCTGGGCTGCTTTTCGCTACAACAGAGCAAGCAGATAACCACCGGCGACGGCGGGATTGTCATAACGAACGATGACGAGCTGGCCGACCACGTGCGGCTGTTTTCCGACAAGTACTATGACCGGACAGGGGCCAATCGAGGGGTCATGAGGCTGGGAGTCAACTACAGGATGACGGAGCTGCAGGGGGCGGTGGCGCTGGCGCAGGTGCGGAAGATGGACGCTATCATCGGTAATCGCCGGCGGACGGCGGGAATGCTCAGGGAGCGGCTGGCGGCCATCGAGGGCATCATACCGCCGTACGTACACCCGCGGGCGACTCACTCGTGGTGGATCTTCAGCTTCCAGATAGACCAACAGAAGCTGGGCTGCACGACGGCCGAGTTCGCGCGGGCGCTGTCGGCCGAAGGCTTGCCGTTCGGCACCGGATATGCAGGAGGCATACCGATATGCTGCTACCCGGCGCTGAAGGAGCACAAGGCATACGGCAGCGGCAACTTCCCGTGGGAGCCGCCGTATGGCCGAGACGTGCAATACCGCGAGGAGGATTACCCGGAGACAATGTGGGCACAGGCCAACACGCTGGTCATGAGCTGGAACGAGGGGCTGACGGAGGATGATGTCGAAGACCTGGCACGGGGCGTACAAAAGGTTGCCGATTACTTCGGCAGCCGGGCTTGAGAGTAAGATTAGCGATGAAAGATGTGGCTGCTGAAAGAGACAGGCGGGGGGTAACGATAGATCGGGTCGGTATTCGCGACCTGCACTTGCCCGTGATGGTGCGAGAAAAGGGTGGAGGAATGGCGCGTGTGCTGGGCCGCTTTGATGCCAGCGTGGAACTGCCGCACCAGTACCGCGGCACGCACATGAGCAGGTTCGTGGAGATACTGCTGGCCTGGAGCAAGCGCGCGGTATCGATGTTTGAGATTGAGAAGATGCTGCGGCAGATGCAGGAGACCTTTGCGGCGCCGTCGGCGCGCGTGGAATTGAACTTCAAGTATTTTCTGACCAAGCGCGCCCCGGCCACCAAGATCCCTTCCCAATTGGATTATGACTGCACCTTCGAGGGAGAGATGCACGGCGACGAGTACCGGTTCATACTGGGGGTGGAGGTACCCGTTATGACCCTCTGCCCCTGCTCGAAGGAGATCTCGGAACGGGGCGCTCACAGCCAGCGGGCGAACTTGCGCGTGCGGCTTAGCACCGAATACGGTATAATGGTATGGCTGGAGGACTTGGTCCCGTTGCTTGAGGCCCAGGGAAGCTATGAGCTGTTTCCCATGCTCAAGCGCGCCGATGAGAAGGTCGTCACCGAAGGGGCGTACGACAACCCCAAGTTCGTGGAAGACGTGGTGCGCGACACCGTGCTCGCCCTGGAAGCGATGGAAGGCGTGACGTGGTTCAGCGTGGAGTGCGAAAGCTTTGAATCGATCCACAATCACATTGCCTATGCGTTGGCGGAGAGACCGTGACCATGCTTGAGGCGCTGATACCGTTTGCTGTTATTGGTTTGGGGATAGCGATACTGTACTACGGCTACAAGTTCGTGGTGGAGATGGCTAACAAGCAGCCCGCCGAAGCCGAAGAGCAGAGAGAGCCGCGACGGGAGGACAGAGCGCTGACGGTACAGCGAGACATCGCCCCCGAGGAACTAGTTTACCTGTTCAGCCACGAATTCTGCGGACCGCCCCGCAAGCCGGCAGCGTTGAGAAACCGTCACGATACGGTACTCGCCCCCCTCACCGGTGAAGAAGTGGACGCCCAGCAGTTGGCCAACAAGATACTGTACGCGCTGTTGACGGAACTGCATCGGCAAGGCTTCCTGGAATTCCGGATTGTGGAACGAACTCCCACGTTCATGCCGCCCTTCCCCCACAAGAGCTGGGAGCTGGAGGTGCGCAGGTGCGGGATATTGCCGCCCTCCCCGCTGTGTGATTGCATGCAGATCGCCTTGGAGTTGATGGAAAAGCGCCGAATAACCAAGCTCAAGGCGAAGGCCGGCCGTGACGATATCGAGCCTGCTGCGGAGGAGATGTTCGTTGCATTTGACGACCTGGTGGACCGGTCGCTGCGCGTGATACGGCAAGAGCTGACGTTCTGGGAAAAGAAGGGTGTATACGGTGACCTGGGCAGCTACGTCGCCTCTTCACTGGTGGCGGCGGGCTATCTTGAGGAGGTAAGCCAGGACACGTGGCTGGATAAGATACGGACGCGCAAGCTCAAGCCCAACCGCGAACGGATTGAACAAGTAGCCGAGCAGGCCCGGCGGCTGGCGGCGCGAATGGCGGATTTCCGGCGGCGGCACGGCTCGATGGAGGCCAGGCAGGAGGATGCGGCGGATGCACCCGTGCACGGCAATGTCTGTCCCCAGGCGACGGGTCATGCCGACCCGTCAACATTGCCGCTGGACGATTGCCTGCGCGTGAGTATCTACGAGGCGCTGGTGTGCTTGCGGCAACTAGAGCCCAGTGGAGGGATATAGCAAATGGACAGAAGCGAACTGGCCGAGTGGATTGTCATGCTGCTGGTGATCGTGATGTGGTGGCCGCCGCTGTTGTTCGGTTGGGGGCCTGATTGGTACCGCTATCCGCTGTACGTGGTATCGATAGTAACGCTCAGTTATATACTGGCGCGGCGCTGGCGGCGGATGCAGGAGGGACTGCGGCACAGCCAGCAAATGCTGGACGCACAGCGCATGAGGGATGCCGGCGTCGGTCCCCCGGTGCCTGGCGCTCCGTCTGTGCCGCGAGTTGAAAATAACGACGAAAGCGACGACCAAGGATAAGGGCGATTCGAGCTGACGGCCGCCTGGAAGCGCGCGTAGGATTGACGCAAGGACCAGGAGGTGTCAAGAATGGAAAACGCCTGGAAGTGGGTGCTAGGTGTGGCGCTAGCGTCATTGGTATTGGGGATAGTTGCGCATTTTGGTGCAACGGGGCTGGGAGTGATTGCCAGCGCGTCGGCGTTCTTGCGGTTTGCCGATACCTGCCTGTTGCTGGCGATCCTGCTGTTGCTGGCGGGCAGAATACCGGCAGCTAAGCCCTCCGCGGAATAGACGGTAGGGGCGGCGCCGAGCGGACCGTGGCAGGTGTTGTCGCCGACAGTCAGGCGGCTGCTGGAGGCGGGGAATTCAACGAGTGCCAATGGATGTGGAACGTTTCATAGACTACGTCAAGACGGCGCCTTACTACCGGGGCCAGATAGTCACGGTTGTGGACATTGCGGCGCAGGATGCGCAGTACGGCGAACTTCGCCCCCCCGTACCGCAGAAGCTGCAAGCGGCACTGGCCGAGGCAGGCATACGGCGGCTTTATACGCACCAGGTGACAGCGGTGGAAGCGGTGCGGCGCGGCGAGAACGTTGTAGTCGTAACCGGCACAGCCAGCGGCAAAACCCTCTGCTACAATATCCCGGTGCTCGAAGGCCTGCTGCAGGATCCACAGTTGCGCGCCTTATACTTGTTCCCCACCAAGGCATTGGCCCAGGACCAACTGCGCGGGTTGTCGCGGTACACGGCGCACATTCCGTTCAAGACAGGCACCTACGACGGCGATACGCCCCGTAACCTGCGGCGGACACTGCGCGACGAGGCCAATGTCATTCTGACAAACCCCGACATGCTTCATGCGGGCATCTTGCCGAATCACTCCCGCTGGGCGCACTTCCTAGGGCGGCTGCGGTATGTGGTCATTGACGAGATACACGTCTACCGCGGGATATTCGGCAGCAACGTGGCAAACGTGATACGGCGACTGCGCCGCATATGCCGCCATTACGGGGCGGACCCGCTGTTCATCTGCTGCTCGGCGACAATCGGCAATCCCAAGGAGCACGCCGAGGCCGTCGTGGGGCAGGAAGTGACGCTGGTGGACAATGACGGCTCACCGCGTGGGCCCAAGAAGTTCGTAGTGTGGAACCCCCCGTTTGTTGACGAGACGAAAGTGGCACGACGCAGCCCCACTGCCGATGCCACCAACATAATGAGCGACCTTATCGCACGGTTCAACGTGCAGACAATTTCGTTCGTGCAGGCGCGGACGAGTGCGGAACTGCTGTACCGGTATGTCCAGGAGGAGCTGGCCACGCGCAGCCACAGGCTGGCGGAGGCGGTCAGCCCCTATCGAGGTGGGTACCTGCCCGAGGAACGACGAGCCATCGAAAGGCGCTTGTTCAACGGCGAACTGATGGGGGTGACCACGACCAATGCGCTGGAGCTGGGCATTGACATCGGCAGCCTGGACGCGGCGCTGCTGGTAGGGTACCCAGGCTCCATTGCCAGCACCTGGCAACAGGCCGGTCGGGCGGGGCGGGGCAGCGAAGAGGCGCTTGTAACGCTCATCGCTCGGGGGGTGCCGATTGATCAGTACCTGGCCCATCACCCGGAGTACTTTTTCGGCCAATCGCCGGAGAAAGCGATTATTGACCCGGATAACCCGTTCGTATTGTATCGCCACATACGCTGTGCGCTCCAGGAATTGCCGGTGACAGGTGCAGACGTGAAGCTGTTCGGCGAACATACCGGTGGGATCATTCAGATCCTCGCTGATATAGGTGAGGCGGTGGAGCGTGGAGGGCGGTGGTACTGGAACGGCCGGCGGGCGCCGGCGCTGGACGTCAACCTGCGAAATGCCGACGACAACAATTATCTCATCCAGGATATGGGCCAGGACAACCGGGTCATCGGGATGATTGACGAGTGGGGGGCCTACACCCAGCTTCACCCGCAGGCCATCTATATCCAGAACGGGGAGACATACTTTGTAGAGGAACTCGACCTGCAAGCGCGTATTGCATACGTGCGCAAGGGGGTTTTCGATTACTATACCCGGTCCGTGGACCGTACTACTATCCGCATGCTCGACGTGGCCGACGATCCCGCCATCGAGAAACAGTGGAGGAACAACGTCGTAGGATTTGGGCCGGTGGAGGTAACCAGTATCATATACATGTTCCGCAAGATAAAGTTCCACGAGGCTGACAGCATCGGCTTTGGGACGCTGGACCTGCCGCCGGTGGAGCTGGATACGATGGCGATGTGGCTGGCGCCCTCGGTGCAAGTCAGGCAGCGGGTACGGAGCTTTCACCGCGACCCGGCCGAAGGGCTGCTGGGGATAGCCAACGCCGTCGTGGGGGTGCTGCCGCTGTGGGTGATGTGTGATCCGGGGGACGTGGGAAGCGTGGTTGACAGCTCCAACCTCGGCGTGCCGGCGATGTTCATATACGACGGCTACCCGGGGGGACTGGGCTTTGCGCGCAAGACGTATGACTTGATTGAAGAGATACTGACCGCCGCGTTGGCCGTGATAGAGGAATGCAGCTGCGAGAACGGCTGCCCGTCGTGCGTGGGGGCGGTGCTCCCTTACCTGTACTCGCAGCGCGAGGATATAGATACCCGCGGCAAGATTCCGGACAAGGAAGCGGCCATCTGCATGCTTCACGACATGCTGCAACTAGAGCCGTACGAGCCGAAGCTGCCGGAAGGGTACGCGGCACAACAAGCGCAGGCAGCCGAGGAGACGGCCGCAGCCATGTCCCAGCGGCCGGCACCCGTCCCCCTGCAGGCCCCACGTACCACACCACTGCAGCTCAAACCCCTTCCCGAACACATTGAGCGGCGCATTCGCCAGCAGATCGAGGAGCACAGCCGCAGGCACACCCGTGCGTATTAAAGATGCCCGAATTACCCGAAGTGGAAACCGTCCGCCGCGACCTCCAAGAGCTGGTTGTCGGCAACAGGGTAATAGCAGTCACAGTCAGCGACAAGACCGTGCTTGTGGGTGATACGGCAGCGACCTTCGCCGAGAAGCTGCAGGGGCGGCGTATCACCGGCTGCGACCGGCACGGTAAGGTGCTCATCGTGCGACTGGATGATGAGCTTGCGCTGCTGGCGCATTTTCGGATGACAGGTCGGATGTATCCTGTGGCGACAGGCGATGAATTGTCCCGCCACGTCCGGGTGGTAATGGAATTGGATGACAAACGGCGG
>JALGVG010000083.1 GCA_029819875.1 Candidatus Zipacnadia bacterium
ATAATGCTCAGCTCCTGTAAAGGAAGCTATTCTTCCGACAGTTGCAAGATTCCTTCCGCGGTTACCCGGAGAGTTCCAAGATGCTATTGAGCCGCTGGCGCAAGAAAAAACGGGGGCGCGGTAAGCGCCCCCATGGCGTACACGTTGCCTGCTCGCGATACTAGCAGCTTTTGATGCGGCCGCCGGCAGCGCGCTGCAAGTGCGTGCGGGCTACTACTCGATTATCCAGGGCCCCTCGTCGCCGGTCAGGACTTCCTTGCGCACCCATTTGGCGTGTCCATCGCAGAAGGTCACGTTCATGCCCCCGTTATGGCGCATGCCCAAAGCCCAGTCAAACGCACAGTCATGTGCGTAGCCGGCGCACGCCACCCATGGGTCACAGAGGAACGAGCGAGGCTGGAAATCAGTGCTTTCAAGGAACATATACTTTTCTGCCGGTGCCTTCAATTCGCCAAGTGTTACAAAGAAGTTGAGCCGGTCGTTCATACCATAGCTTATGGGGTCGCTGAAAACCAACTGCGCCGGGACGCCGGTCCACCAAGACGCATAGCCGGTCCCCTGTCCATACCAAGGGTGGCCGCCCTCGGAAGGACATATATAGATCTGCCTGTTGTTTATGTACGGCTCCAATACCCATGGCCACGCCAGGGGCCACTGCAGGCCAGCGCAGCATTTCCAGCGGGTGGGGTACATCTCATCGTAGTCCTGACAATACATCATGGTGGCGAGCCCCAGTTGCTTCATGTTGGATAGACATGAAGTCTGACGAGCCTTCTCCCGCGCCTTGGCGAAGACGGGGAATAGGATCGCTGCCAGGATCGCGATGATGGCAATGACTACCAACAACTCGATAAGGGTAAATCCCTTACGCATACGTAACACGTCCTTTCCTCTGGTGAATTTGGGCTCGTTCGCAAGCGCAAGAGGGCACGTACGTAACTGCTTGCAGCCGAAGCGCCGTGCTTGACACACGCGACATGGCCCATTTAGAGAATTGTGGCATTTAAATGCTTGCAACTAATATAACAGATATCGCACATATAGTCAAGAATGCCGACCGAGGGGAGTGGCGGCGTGTCATCAACGGCGGCAACGTACTTTCAGGGAACCGGCGGGAAGAGATGATCGGGTAGTTGCCGGGGCGTAACTGATTTCAGGTAGCGCATGAAATACCTCGTGTTCCACGCCTGGCCGGCTGGGAGTGTGACGTATCGGTACATCCACTCCACGGTGAGATCCTGTTTGTCGGTGCTACGCCAGCTATAGAACTGGGCGACGGGCGGATCGTCCACCTGGCAGAGCACTGCTTCCTTGGTGGCCGGATTGTACTGGGCGATCCAGTCGGCCGTCGTGACGCCGTTGCGCCCCCGTTGTTCGAAACTCTCGTTGCCCGGCAGGAACGGCTCGTCGGGCTTGGCCCAGACGACCGACTGCAGGGGCGCTTGGCTGACACCTTCGGATGTCTGCATGAAAATCTGCGGATACTTTCCGTCGGCCGCCGGTTGCTCGCGGCCCAATTGGAACACATTGTGCACCCAGTAGGCGAAACCGACCTCGGGAGCTGGCCCGGGATTTTCAATTGACACGCGGACTTCTATGTCGGTGCTGCGCAGGGGCACGGCGATGGTGCGGGTGACCACCAATCCCTGCAGGGAGGGGGCAGCCTTGGCCTGGCGCAGGCGCACATACGCCTTGCCGCCGTGTATCTTGGCCCAGACCAGCTCGTAGGCGCCCTGCTCGTCGCCTGTCCAGTGGGCGTCGGCCGGACTCCAGAACAAGTCCATGGCGCCACCGCCGTAAGGCGGCGTTCGCTGCAACACCGTGCGATTGCCCTCCTTGACGACCCACCTGGTTATCAGGCCGCCGACGTCGGGGCGGATCCATACTTGCTGCAGCGGGCTTTCTATCAATATGGAGGGCTTTTCGTCGCCTCCGCCGAGGTCATAACGAATGGTCAGGCCGCCTCGTTGGGCGAGGATGGAACCCTCGGTGTCAGGCTCCTTGTACTGCTCGTAAGCTTGCTGGATGGCGGCCAAGGGCGTCACATCGAGGCCTGCAGCCGGCAATTCATCGGCCGGCGCTACCAGGAGCACGGTCACCCCGTACTGGGCGGGAGTTTTCACCAACAGGCCTTCGGCCAACTGGTCGGCGCTGAACGCGGTATCCTGCGAGCTTGGGGCCAGCAGGCGGTTGCCGGTCACCTCGAGGACGCGGTAGCGGCCCGGCGGCAGGTTGGTGACCTGGACCTTGGTGTAGACGTCAATCCCCAGGTCAAGGTTGACGATGCCGACCAGGCGCCGGTCGCCCTTGGCGAAGCTGCGGGTGAAAGCGATTTTCTCAAAGTCCGGCACGGGGAAGCTCTGGCGCCGGCTGTCGCTGACTAACACGAAATGCTTCTTGGGTAGGGGCGTTATCTTGACATCATCCGCATCAGGCTGGCCGTCTAGCAGCACGTCCTCGACGCGGGAAAGCTCGCGGTTGGTGCGGGCCAGCCACGACCACTGCAAGGGGCTGAAACTGGTCAGCCAGAAGCCGTAGCCCTCGGCCCCTCCGAGCATGGCACCCCAGATCATGGCCCGCAGGGTCTCCCCGGAATCGCCTCCGGGGTAGTAGTACTCCCGGCCCTGGCCGAGGAAGAGGGGAACGAACGGGACCTTGACGCGCGCCGTGATAGCGCGGGTCCACTCAAAGCCTTGGCGGCACTGCCCGACGCCGTGGCCATACCACATCGGCTGCAGGATGTCGAACCCTTCCTGCATCCGGGAGGTGGGGAAGGGGAAAGTCAGGTAGACGGTGCGCCCTTGGTTGTCGGGACCCAACTCGATCATGTCAGACATCAGGTCCGGGTCGGTGGAAGTATACGGCGAGCCGGGCAGCCAGATGGTAAGGCAATCGGGATTGGCCTCGCGCGCCGCCTTGGTGAAGTAGGAGGCCAGTATGAGCTGCTGCTCGGCGCGGAAGTCGCCCCACTTCTTGCGATAGTTGCGCCAGATAATCTGCGGAGTGAGCTTGGCGGGGTCAAGACCGTTTTTGCGGGCGAAGGCCTTGATGGCCGCCGCAGAGAAGCCCGTGTCCCAGATCGGCTGCCACTCGATGTCCTGGGTCATGACATCCACCTGGGCGGCGAGGCTCTTGCAGGCGGCCAGCGTGTTTCTCCACGGCTCGCCGTTGCGGTCTATGACATACTGGGGGTCCTGCCTCTCGACCACCTTGCCGTCCTTGTCAACGGTATATTCCTGCGGACCGTGAGGCGCGAGGTCCTTCCAGCCGGAGATGCCGCCCATGTTGGCGTGAAGCTTCATGCCCCTCTCATACAGCCCGGCGGCCTTGAGGTCCTTTGCCTCGCTTTCCCAAATGCCGATGAGGTTGGCGCCGGCACGCTCAAGCAGCGTCAGCACCGCGGGCAACTTCGCCGGCTCGACATCGAGGTTGTCGCAGGTGTACATGTGGACGATTACGCGCTTCGGAGGCGAGGCGGGCGGAAGCTCGGGCAGCAGCTTGATGGGTACGGCCTGCTCGGGCGTGGGGCCGTCGGGTGTCTCAAAATGCCAAGCGAAGACGCCCGGGTTGCTGCGGTCCGCCGCCGGGTGGGGCACCCACTGGGTCATAATCAGCGCCCAGCGCCGCGTTGCCTTGGCCGGAGGCGGGAACACATACCGCTTGTAGGCGCGCCCCTCGCGGGTGATGTCGGTCACCTGCTGCACCGGGGCCGGCTGCGAATAGTGGTAGACCGAGGACATCAATTCGATGTAGGCCGGCACCTCGACCACCGGGTACAGGTCCTCGGGAACCTTGGTGACCTCATCGCCCACCAGGTAACCTATCTGCTCAAGGTTGGGCATATTCTCAATCATGTAGGCTGTGCCCTCATCGCTCATGGGAAAGACCTTCGAGGTTTGCGCCCCCCACGTCGCAGCCGCGGCAACGACCAGGATTGCAAGTGCAACGGCCAAGAAGATGTGCTTGTGCATCACTTTGCGCCTCCGCGTTCGAGTCTGACGAGCTTGAGATTGTCAACCAGGCCGACGAAGTTGTCACCTGCGGAGAAGTAGCCCTTGTGCCGGCCCACATCCCAGTAGGGCCTGTCGCCCAGGTAGAAGGCGTTGCTGCAGTCGTAGTTCCACGGCACGCAGCAATCTATCGAGTAATCCTGGATCAACCCGTCTATGGCAAGCACCGAGCCTTCGGGGCCATAGTACCATTGCAGGTGGTGCCATTCATTAACAGCGACCGGGTCGCTGAACAATTCCACGGTGCCCCTTCTTGTAACAATGTCGGCATGTACAGCACCATCGGGGCCGACCGCGAGCAGCATGGTGGTATTGCCCGCCGTTCCGATTTCAAGCAGCACCAGGCGCCAGGTTTGCGGGGGAATGGCAGTGACCTTGAAATCCAGGGAAAAGGCGCCGCGCAACGGGTGGTACGCACCATAGTAGATGTAGACTGCGGTCTCCTTGGTTTGCGGGAACAGGGCCGCGCGGTCCTCCTTGCCCTGGTCGGAGTTGCGGCCGGGGCCGAAGCTCACCGGGCCGGTGATGGTGCCCTTGGTGGCCGTGTTGAAGTCGTCGTCCAGGTAGGTGGAGGTTTGCTGCATTGCCTCGAAGGCAGATAGCAGTTGCCGGGCCTGGGGGTCAGAGTTCATATCGGCCCGCAGTGCAATGCCCGGTGCCAACAAGAGAAACACGGTGGCAAGAGCAGGTAGCCGTTTCATATAAGGCCTCCGGCACTAGACGTGCACGTGATTGCGCAACAAGGCGTCATGGCAATGGGCAGAGATGTATCACGTGGTATGCCCACTCGCGCTACTACACAGTATGTCACACCTTGTTTATTTCCCTGCAGTGGGCAGGATGCCTTCTATGAGCGTGGAAAACAGGGCAAGAGGGGGCACAATGCTTCCAACAATTGTCGGACAGACAGAAGGATTGGCCGGCCATAGTTGCGAATAGGATGCATGAAGTCAATAGCGGGATACACCACGGGTGAATGGAGGATTGAGAGATGATACGCGTTGGGATACTCGGGTTGGGCTTCATAGGTCAGCAGCATTTCGCGGTATGGCAGGATGTCGAGGGCGCGCAGGTGGTGGCGGTGGCCGACAAGGAGGTGGAGAGGGTAGCGGAGCGGGCGGCGGCGATCGGCGGCAACATAGGCGAGCAGGTGGAACTGGACCTGTCGGGGGTGGCACGTTACACCAGCCTGGAGGCACTGCTTGAGGCCGGCGGAATAGACGTCGTGGACGTGTGCCTGCCCACTTTCCTGCACGCGGACGCAACCTGCCAGGCCTTGGCGGCGGGCTACCACGTAATCTGTGAAAAGCCGATGGCCTTGAACGTGGAGGACTGCGACCGGATGATACAAGCGGCCGAGGAGGCGGGGAAGCTGCTGTTCATTGCCCAGTGTATTCGCTTCTGGCCGGAATACGAGGTGCTGGCGAAGATGGTGGAGGGCGGCAAGCTGGGGCGACTGCGGAGCTTGAAGTTCACTCGCCTCTCGCCGCGGCCCACGTGGAGCGAGTCGAGCTGGATAATAAAGGCCGACTTAAGCGGCGGGGCGCTGCTCGACCTGCACATTCACGACGTGGATTTCATCCTGTCGCTGCTCGGTATGCCGCCGGCGGTGTTCGCAGTGTGCGCGAACATTGCGCCCGGCGCTCCCAAGGTGGACCACGTTGTCGCCCAGTACCTGTACGAGGACACGGTATGCGTGGCCGAAGGCGGCTGGGATTTTCCGGGAAGCTACCCGTTCGAGATGGCCTACGAGGTAATAGGGGAGAAGGGGTGCCTGAAGTTTTCCAGTGCGGCGGACCCGGCGCTGGTTTTCTACCCCGTGGAGGGAGACCCATACACGCCGCAATACGAGCCCGGGACCGGGTACGTGCGGGAGATGGAGTACTTCTGCCGCTGCATTGAGAACAACGAGCAGCCCGAGCGCGTGACGCCGTTCTCGGCGCGCGAGTCGGTGCGGGTCGTCAAAGCCGAAGAAAAGTCCATCAACAGCGGACAGATAGTCAGCTTGTAGTTTTTCTGTTTGTTGACGGGGAGGAGCGGCCCGGCTGCAGGTCGGGCCGCTTGGTGTGGGAGGGAAAGCGTATTGCGGCGGGGAATTATCTGTACGGTTGCCCGAATAAAGGCTGACAGGCCGGTCCAAGAGGGCAACAGACTGTTCTCGACCCCGCGGGGTGAAGCACTATAACGCTGCGTAGAGTACGAATAACGAGCAGGTCCATCACCGTGGCGGTGCTGGTGGCGGTCATTCTGGGGGCGGGATGCAGCCGCGACAGGTGGTATATTCAAATCAAGGGTTCAGACACGATGGTCAACCTCTGCCAGGCATGGGCAGAGGGCTTTATGGCCAAGTACCCGGATATCCCGGTAGCCGTAACCGGGGGAGGATCGGGGACGGGGATTGCAGCGCTGACCCTGGGCACCTGCGACATAGCCAACTGCTCGCGGAGGATGGAGCCCGAGGAGGTACAGCTTGCCCGGCGCAACGGGATAGAGCCGCGGGAGTTTATCGTGGCCTTGGACGGGATTGCCGTGGTGGTAAACCCCTCCAATCCGGTCGGGCAATTGACACTTGGGCAACTGCGGGCGATTTTCCGGGGAGAGATAACAAACTGGAAGCAGGTAGGAGGGCGCGACGAGGCGATTGTGGTCCTGTCGCGCGATGTCACGTCAGGGACATACCTGTACTTCAAGGAGGCGGTGTTACAGGGGCCGGGGGGACAGGAGGAGTTTTCGCCCCAGGCGTTAATGATACAGTCCTCGCAGGCGATGGCGGACGAGGTGGCCCAGAACGAGGCGGCCATAGGGTACTACGGGATGGCATACGTCAGCCCCCGGCAGAAGGCGGTGGCGGTGGCGAAGGCCGACGGCGAGCCGTACGTTGAGCCGACGCCGAAGAATGTACGCAACGGCACGTATCCGCTTGCGCGGCCGTTATATATGTACACCAACGGGGAGCCACAGGGGAATGTGAAGCTGTTCATTGATTTCGTGCTCAGCCCGGAAGGGCAAGAACTGGCGTCCAAACAAGGCTTTGTATCGGTGAGATAACAGGAGATGAGGAAGCAGACAGTTGGCCAGCGGGCGTGGGAGTTTCTGGTTGAGAAGTTCATATTTGTCAGTGGCATATCTGCAATCATAATAGTTATACTGATCTTTCTGTTCTTGCTCAAAGAGGGTTTGGGCATCTTCAAGACAGTCGGTCCCCTCCAGTTTCTGGGCAGTACTGCGTGGCACCCGACCTCCAAGCCTCCCGACTTCGGCATTCTCGCCCTCATCCTTGGTTCACTGGCGGTCACCGTCGGAGCAGCAATCCTGGCGGTGCCGTTCGGGGTGGCCACGGCGATCTACATCGCGGAGGTGGCGCCTCCGCGGCTGAGGGACTGGCTGAAGGTCATCATCGAACTGATAGCAGTAATACCCAGCGTCGTGACAGGCTTTATCGGCATGGTGGTAATTGCACCGTTCGTGGCCAAGTTGTTCAACCTGCAGACGGGCCTGACGGCGTTTTCGGCTTCCATAATGCTGGCGCTTATGGCGACCCCGACCATCGTCAGCATCGCCGAGGACGCCATAACCAGTGTACCGCGATCGTACAAGGAGGCGGCGCTGGCACTGGGAGCGACGCACTGGCAGGCGATCTACCGCGTGATCGTGCGGGCGGCGGCCCCCGGCATTTTCGCCGCGGTCATGCTGGGGATCGGCCGGGTGATAGGGGAGACCATGGCCGTGATGATGATCACGGGCAACTCGGTGCGAATCCCGTACACCCTGCTGCAGCCCGTCCGCACCCTGACTGCCACGATCGCGGCGGAGATGGGGGAGGCGATTCGCGGAAGCCCCCACTACGCGGCGCTGTTTGCCATCGGGATAGTGCTGTTTGTCATCACCTTCACGGTGAACTTCCTGGCTGATCTACTCTTGCACCGCGCGGAGGCGCGCCGACAATGAACGCCCACCGTAGTGAAAAGATAGCCTTTGGGCTGTTGTTTGCGGCTACAGTAGTCGTGGTCGCGGCAGTGTTGTTCATCCTCGGCGTCTTGATCAAGAACGGAATCGGCGCCATCACGTGGGAGTTCCTGACTACCGCACCGCGGGACGGGATGCGGGCCGGCGGCATATTCCCCGCCATAGTCGGCACGTTCTACTTGATTTTGGGCACCGTGGTATTCGCCGTACCGCTGGGGATCTTTGCTGCCATCTATCTGAACGAGTATGCGGCTGACAACATGCTCACGCGCCTGATTCGCCTCGCCATCATAAACCTGGCCGGGGTGCCGTCGGTGGTGTACGGGCTGTTCGGCCTGGGGCTGTTCGTGATTTTCCTGCGGTTCGGCACCTCGATCTTGTCGGGTGCGTTGACATTGTCGATAATGAACCTGCCGATAGTGATTACGGCCACGCGGGAGGCGTTAAGCAGCGTACCGCAGTCGTTCCGCGAGGTCAGCCTGGCGCTGGGGGCCACCAAGTGGCAGACCATCAGGCACGTGGTACTGCCCAATGCCATCCCCGGCATCCTGACAGGCGTAATCCTGGAGGTGGGCCGGGCCGGAGGCGAGACCGCCCCCATCCTGTTTACCGTGGCCGCCTTCTCACTGCCGTTCCTGCCCCACTCCATCTTTGACCAGTGCATGGCACTGCCCACGCACTTGTTCGCCATCAGCACCGAGGTGCCCAACGTGTCGCTGTCGGTACGTTACGGGACGGCCCTGACGTTGATCGGGGTCGTGTTGTTCTTCAACTTGTTCAGCATCATCATTCGCATGCGGCTGAGGCGACGACGCCAATGGTAAGCGGCGACCCCACACAGATAACACAACGGTCCGTGAAGTTGGCGGTCCGCGATCTCAACGTCTGGTACGGTAGCCAGCAGGCACTGAGGGGCATAAGCCTGGATGTGTACCGCAACGAGATCCTGGCGGTAATCGGGCCGGCCAACAGCGGCAAGACCACCTTGTTGCGCACTTTGAACCGCCTCATCGATCTGGTGCCCGGCGTGCGGGTGAGCGGACAGGTGCGCCTCGACGGGCAGGATATTTTTCGCGACCTGCCCGTGGAGGAGCTTCGCACCAGGGTGGGGATGGTGTTCGACCTGCCGGTGCCGCTGCCGATGTCTATTTTCGACAACGTCGCTTACGGCCCGCGCAGGCACGGGATGACCAACAAGCGGAAGCTGGCGGAGCTGGTGGAAGAATGCTTGGTGGCCGCCTCGCTGTGGGACGAGGTGAAAGACCGGCTGGATGAGCCGGCCATGAACCTGTCCGGCGGCCAGCAGCAGCGCCTGTGCATTGCACGGACCCTGGCGGTGAGGGCGGAGGTGATACTGCTGGACGAGCCGTGCTCGGGGCTGGACCCCATCTCCACCGGGCTGGTGGAAGATGCTTTGGTGGGATTGAAGGACCAGCACACGATCATACTGGTAACGAACATCGTGGCCCAAGCGGCCCGCGTGAGCGACCGGACGGCGTTTCTGTTGATGGGTGAGCTTGTCGAGGTTGACACCACCGACAAGCTGTTTACGCTTCCGGCGGACGAGCGCACGGCTGGCTACATCGAGGGGAGGTACGGGTAGATGAGCCAGCCCATAGTGCAGGCCGTGGGCCTGAACTTGTACTACGGCGATTTTCATGCCCTCAAAGACATAAACATCAACATCAAGCCGCGGCAGGTTACTGCTCTGATCGGGCCCTCGGGATGCGGCAAGTCAACCTTACTGCGGACGATAAACCGCATGAACGACCTCATCGAGGGAGTGCGGATCGAGGGCCGGGTGCTGGTCGGGGGAGAGGATATCTACGCCCCCGACACGGACGTGGTGGCGCTGCGCAAGCGCGTGGGGATGGTCTTTCAGCGGCCCAACCCGTTCCCGCTGTCCATCAAGGAGAACATAACCTTCGGCCCGATCATTCACAATACCCTCAAGCAGGAGGGACTGGACAACCTCCTGCAGCGGACATTGCAGGCGGTGGGGCTGTGGGATGAGCTGAAGGACCGCCTGCACCAATCGGCGCTGTCGCTGTCGCTGGAGCAGCGCCAGCGGCTGTGCATTGCAAGGCTGCTGGCGGTAACCCCGGACATAATATTGATGGATGAGCCGTGCTCGGCGCTGGACCCGGCCGCCACGCAACGCATCGAGGAGCTGCT
>JALGVG010000084.1 GCA_029819875.1 Candidatus Zipacnadia bacterium
GACAATCTCGTTCCCTATCACCTGCAGCGCGCCCCGGGGCTGAACCGTTAATACGATGTCGTTGTAGTCGGTTTCCGAGGTGATCGCGATACTGACGACCGCCTGCTCGTCCACGCGTGGGTTGGCCGGCGGTGTAACGTGGACGTCAATTCCCCCCGGCTGGGTGGCGGCCGGCGGCTCGCCGTCCATGCCGGCATCAACGCCGAAGGACAGCGGCTTGGCGGCTGTAGCCCGGCTGGTAGGTGCCGCCTTCGCTGCTCCCGCACCAGGCGGTGCGGCTTCTGGCACACCCGCACCGTAGCCGCCGGTTGCAGGCGCAGGAGCGGATGCTTCGGCGGGTGGGCCTGCCATGCCCGGCAAGGCCGGCGCCTCGGGGGCGGCAGCTTCGGCCGCGAGGTCAGCGCCGGGCGCAGCAGCAGTGTGCGGTGGTTGCGGTGCGGCCGCCGGCGCGGGCGGCGGTTGGTGCGCCCTCGGCGCTGCAGCGGGAGGTGGTGCCGCCCCGGCTGCCGGTGCTGCTATCCGGTGTGGGCTGGGTGTGGGTGCAGTCGCCTTGTTCGCTGCCGGCTCCTCCGCTGGCGGGGGAGCGGCACCTGCTCCACCGACAGCTTCCGGTTGCGGAGACGGCGCCGGTGCGGCGACCGGAGCGCGCAGCGCCTGCGGCAACGGGGGCGGCGCTGCCAGCCGCGAATGCGTCAATATGACCGTGAAGCCGATAAGCAACGAGGCCGCCATCGCCAGGCTGCCGACTACCTGCCAGGAGAAGCGCCTCGTCCGGGGAGTGGGTCGTGACCGCGCGGGCGCCTGCTCCTGGGCGGCGGCCTGCGCAATCGCCCGGTGAATGGCCTGTTCAAGCTCCGGTGGGGGCGCCACCTGCTCAAGGGAGCGCAGCCACGCAATGCTGCGCTGGAAAGCCTTCAGGTCAGCAGCACAGGCTTGACAGGAGCGCAGGTGCTGTTCGAGGGCGACCCGCTCATCCTGTGGCAGCGTGTCCTCGATAAAGTCCGTGAATTTGTCGCGCCAGTGCCGGCAGTTCATGTTGTTGTCACAAGCGCCGCGCCGGGCGGCCTCCGGCTGTCGGCCCTGCTGACAGAGTTGGACTAACAGCCTACTCAAAAAGTTCCAAATGCGGCGCCAATTTCTCCTTCAGCGCATGGCGCGCGCGGTTGAGTCGCGATTTCACAGTGCCCAGGGGCACCTGCAAGATGGCGGCGATCTCCTCGTATGACAAGCCGTTGAGGTCGTAAAGAACCAAGACGATGCGATGCTGCGGAGCCAGTTGCCCGAGTGCCTCGTGCACGAGCCGCTGTCGCTGGTGCTGGATGGTGGTATCGGAGGGGTCGGCGTCGGCAGCGGGAAGGGGGCGCTGCTGTTGCTCGCCTTCGTCATCGGTGAAAGTCAAACCCACCAGGCCATGAGGCTGCTGCCGCATCTGGTCGAGGCAGACGTTGGTCACGATCCGATACAACCAGGTGGAAAAGGTGGCTTCTCCACGGAAACTTTTCAGTGACCTGAAGGCACGGATGAAGGCCTGCTGAGTGGCGTCGGCCGCTTGCTCGCGGTTGCCCATGATGCGGTAAGCGCTATTGTAAACAAGAGCGTAATACTGTTTTACCAGCAGGTCGAAGCTGGAGGTGTCACCCTCCTGGCAGCGCCTGATTATTAACGCTTCATCTGTATGCAAGACGATACCGCCGCGTTAGGTCAGTTTGGCTGCTACGCAGTTTACAGTCGCTTCTCAAACACCAACCGGTCCCTGATGAAGACGCGCACTCGAGTACCGGGGCGGCCATACATATCCACCACGACTTCATCACCCGGCTGGTGGATGCGATCGTAGATAGTGGTGGTCTGTCCCCGGTAGGTAGTCGTAATGTGCACGCGCTGAACCGGCTCCGGTTCCGGGACCGTGACGCGTATGCGTCGGAACAGGTACACCTGCCCTGCAGGGTCCTGCCAGGTTCCGAACCGTGGCCCGCCGCTGATTATGATGTCCACCGCCTGGTCACGCGCCACCACCTTCCCGGGGCGGGGGGTCTGCTCTATGACGCGGCCGACCCGGGCGCGCGAGGAACGCCAACTGACAGTGCCGACCCGCAAATGGGCAGCCTTGATTCTCTGCTCGGCGTCATCGCGTTTCAGCCCAATGAGCACGGGCACTGCAATTTCACGGGGGCCGCGGCTGACAAGCGCTTCCACCGTGCGGCCGGTCTTTACGCGCTTGCCCGGATAAGGCCGCGTGCGGACAATGCTGCCTTCTTCAACCCGGTTGCTGTATACATAGCCGGTCACTTTCAAGCTCAGGCCGGCGTCGGCGATGACTTGTCGGGCTTTCTCCAGCTTCATCCCCTCCACGTCAGGCGTCACCACGACACGCGGCGCCCCCATGCCGGCCACCAATACGGTTGCCGTCATCAGCAGTGCCGCCAAGGAGGCGGCCACCACCAGACTGAGCAAGAGCCGTGCTGCAGTCCACAGGACATTGATTAGGGTCCGCGATCTACGCATAGCCGTTCGATGCCCCGCATTCAAGTAAGCAACTCTTCGACAACCGCCTGGACATGTGCCAGGTTGATGCCTTTGTAAACCCGGGCTGAGCCGATAGTGGAAACCAGTGGAATACTCAGACTGCCGTGCACAATCTTCTTGTCGTGAGCGAGGGCGGTTTGCACGGCCTCAAGGTCAATTTCCGGCATTCGGGTGGGAAGCCCGTAGTCGCCGATAAGCTGTTCGACCTGGTCGGCGGTATCGCGGGACGCCAGTTCCAGGCGGGCCGCCAGGCGCATATCGGCGACCAGGCCGATGGCCACCGCCTCGCCGTGACGCAGCTCCCAGTTACGCGCCGCCCGTTCGATGGCATGCCCTACGGTGTGGCCGAGGTTGAGCAGGTAGCGCAGCCCCTTGTCCTTGGGGTCCTGCTCGACGATATCCGCCTTTATCTGGCAGTTGCGCGCCAGGACGTATTTCATGGCCAAGGTGTCGCGGTCGAGGATCTGCTGGCGTGCATCCCGCAAGTAGTTGAACAGCTCCGGATCAGCTATGACGGCATGCTTGATGACCTCGGCCAGGCCGGCTCGGAACTCGCGGTCGGGCAGGGTGGTAAGCGTGTCCGTGTCGATGAAAACGGCTTCGGGCTGGTAGAAGGAGCCGACCAGGTTCTTACCCTGCGGCAGGTCCACGGCCACCTTGCCGCCGATGCTGGCATCAACCTGAGCCAGCAGCGAGGTGGGCAACTGCACATAGTCAACTCCTCTCATGTAGACCGAGGCTACAAAGCCGGCCAGATCTCCAATCACTCCGCCGCCGAGTGCGAACACCGTTCCGCCGCGGTCCAGGCGGATGTCGGCCAAGCTGTGCAGCAGCTTGCCTGCGGTTTCCCAACACTTGCTGGCCTCGCCGTCAGGAACCGTCAGAAGCTCGGTACGCCATCCGGCAGCCCGCAGGCTGCTGACAGTGCGGTCTGCATAGTACCGGGCGATAACATCGGTGCTGATGACCACGCAGCGGGCGTTGGCGACCGGCGGAGGGTACAGCTCCCCTATTTTCCCCAGCAAGCCGGCTCCAACGCAGATAATGTAGGCCTCCCGCCCCAGGTTCACCTTGACCCGCAGCACCGGGGTGATCAGATAGACGGTGCGGGGGTCAGTCTTCAGCAGGCCGATAATCTCGGCGGTGGTGCGCTCCTGGTCATCATGATCGGTATCAACGTGATAGTCAGCCAGCGCGTAGGCCTCGGCCCGCTCATCCAACAATTGCTTGATGCGCTGCAGAGGGTCGGAAGTTTGCAGGAGCGGACGCTGGTTACTGCGGGAGGTGCGCCTCAGAATCGTTTCCGGGGAAGCCTGCAAGCAGATGATGGGCCCGGCCTCGCGAAGCAACTGCACGTTCTCGGGCCGCAGCAGGATCCCGCCGCCGGTACTGAGCACGATACCGGAATTCTCCAGCGCTTGCCGTAGTGCAGCAGTTTCGATATCCCGGAAGTATTCCTCTCCGTGCCGTGCGAAGATTTCGGGTATGGTCATGCGGGCATTTTCCTCGACCAGGTCATCGGTATCCACCAGCGGCAACCCGAGACGGCGGGATAGGCTCCATCCCACTGAACTCTTGCCCGTTCCCATAAAGCCGGTAAGTGTGATCGCACGGGCCGGGGGCCTCAGCCGTCTACGCATGTAGGTCCTCCCTATCAGAAGATAGTGCCATTATTCCCAAAGTTGGGGCAGGCGTGCAAGGTAGGCATTGTAAGCGGCGAGGGTATCTTGAACCGTGTCGCCACCGAATTTCGCCAGCAGCGCGTCGGCCAGCACCAGGCAGACCATTGCTTCCCCCACGACAGCCGCAGCCGGCACGGCGCACACGTCGGAACGTTCAGCGTGAGCCTGCACCGCTTGGAGGCTATCCAGTGAGACAGACGGAAGCGGGCTCACCAGAGTTGGTATCGGCTTCATGTATGCTCGCATGATGAGCGGTTGGCCGTTGCTGATACCGCCTTCGATACCCCCGCAGTGGTTGGTGGGCCGGGCAAACGGCCAGGTTTTGTCGTCGGCAGCGGGCAGTATCGGGTCATGAACCAGACTGCCGGGACGGCCAGCGCTGCGTACACCGTCACCGATTTCCACGGCCTTGATGGCAGGAATACTCATGATTGCAGCAGCTAGAGCAGCGTCAAGGCGACGGTCCCAGTGGGCATTACTGCCAAGGCCGGCGGGTACGCCCTCGGCGTAGACGGCGAAGGTGCCTCCCAGGGTGTCGCCGCGTTCCCGCGCCGCGTCGATCGCCGCACGCATGCCGGCGGCGGCATCGGGGTCTGCACAACGCACGTCGCTGTTTTCCACCGCCTGCCAGAACTGCTCGCCCTCGGGGTGGGCAGGCGCGGCAACGTCGCCGATGCTTGTTACGAAGGCGCGGACTCGGATGCCGAATTCCGCCAACAGCAGGCGGCAGACCGCTCCCACCGCCACTCGCGCCGCGGTTTCACGGGCGCTGGCTCGTTCCAGGACGTTGCGCATGTCACGGTGCCCGAACTTGGCGGCACCCGCCAGGTCGGCGTGGCCCGGCCGCGGCACCCGCACTGCCCGCCGACTTTGCCAATCCCGTGGTGGGGGCAGGGGGGACATTTCCTCTTGCCAGTTGACCCAGTCACGGTTCTCAATTTCCAGGCAGATAGGGCTGCCGATGGTGACACCGCGGCGGACGCCCGCGGTAATGGTGACGGCATCAGCTTCAATGGCCATCCTCCGACCCCGTCCGTAGCCGACCTGCCTGCGGCGCAGGTCCTCATTGATGGCAGCCTCACTCACCCCCAGGCCCGCAGGCATACCCTCAAGCACTGCGGTCAAGCGTGGGCCGTGCGATTCGCCGGCAGTTAACATGCGCAGTCGTTGCATCATGTGCTTGTTATCATTATACCATTACAAGCGAACGGCACAAGATATCTCGTGCCGTTCGCGAAGGTTCAGGTTAGCTTAACGTCTGTAAGTGTGTCCGCCACACTAGGCCGGCGGCACCTCTCGCACGATCTTGGGAGTTACGAAGATCAGCAACTCCGAGCTCCGTCTCTGGCTGGTTCGAGAGCGGAACAAGCTGCCGATAATCGGGATCTTGTGCAGCAGAGGTGTCTTGCGGCCGGTGAGCGTATCGTTTTTCCTTATCATCCCACCGAGCACTACAGTCTCACCGTCGGCTACCCGCACCTGCGTGTAGACCGTTTGGCTGCTGACGATGGGAAGCTGCACGCCGTTGGGGCCTTCAACGAAACCGACCTGGTCCTGGATCCACGGCTGCAGGTCCATCGTCACCGTGTCATCAACGTTTATGCGCGGAGTGACATACAGAGAATGCGACACCGAGACCGTTGAGTCCTGGTAGTCGACTTCGCGCTGGCCAAACTGGTTATACGTAATGGTAGCGGTGAAGTAGGGAATGTCGGTCGAGAAATCGATCTGGGCCGACAGGTTGTTCTGGGCGGTGACGAACGGCTCGTTGATCACCTTGGCGCGGCTGGATTCGAGCAGTGTCCGCAACTCGGTTTGGAAGTCGCCGCGCTTCCAGCGCACCACGTTGCTGGCGCCGATGGCGGGTGCGAAGCCAAGGTTGAACACCTCCATGCTGCCGTTGGCGACCCACCAGTCGATGCCGAACGCCGTATCCTCGGTGGTCTGGACCTCCAGGAACTTGGTGTGGATTTCAACCTGCTTGGCCGGCTGGTCGAGCAGGCTGAGGATTTCGCGGAACTTGTCGATGGCGTCCTGGCGGCCCATTACAAGCAGGGCGTTGAGCGGCATGTAGGCCATCGGCGGCTGCATCCCCTCGGGCAGCAGTTGTTCCATCGTCAGCCCACCGTAGGTGCCCAGGCCGCCGCCGTATGTTCCCACGCCGCCCATTCCATATCCTCCGAGCCCGTAACCGCCGCCTCTACCGATCCCGGTGGTTCGGCCCATGCGGCTGCCAAGGGCGCCTCCACCGTAGCCGCCGTATGTTCCGCCGTAAGTGCCTGCCCCGTAGGCCAGGCCGCGGCCGCCGAGCTGGGCCCAATCGGAGTAATTCATCTGCCCCTGGTTCCACAGGTTCCTCTGTCCGCCGATCTTACTGCTCTCGCGGCGCGCGTGGTAGGCTGCCAAACCTGCTTCCCCGGGGTTGTACACCGAGCCGCCGAACAGCAGCGCCATGTCGGCAGCGCTGACGTGCTTGCAGACGATAGTGTCCACTTCCAGCGGCGCCGGTTCTCCGGAGCGGGATGCTACCTGCATGGTCACGCCAGGCTCGGAGCCTGGTTCAGGCGGGGGACCGGCCGCAGTAGCAGCAGCTCCGGTTTCCACGACCGTCGGAGAGGCCGGTGCAGCAGGTGACAGGGGTGTTGGGGCGGCCCCTTCGCCTCCCAACTGCCCACTCTCAGGCAGTGGGTTGGAGGAGACGATGTACAGCTTGCCCTTCTTCTTCCAGTACAGGTTCTGGGCTAAGCAGATTGTCTCCACGGCTGCCTGAGGAGTGATGTCGTGGATATCCAGATAAGGGATCTTGCCGTTGACATCTTCGGTGATATAGATGTCAATATCGTCGGAGCTGCGCGCGATCATTTGCAGCACATCGCGCACCGTTGCATCGCGAATCTGAATGTTGACCGGCATTGATCCGGAATCGTCCGCCGCGAACACTGCCAAGCACGTGGCTGCCAGCAGACCGATCATTCCGAGGGTGATCAATGCGCTTGTTGATGACTTACGGCACCATAGCTTTGGGGCTAACATAGCTACCCTCCCTGTCCGCTCAATACTCAGGGTGGCAAAATACTACCTATTTATTGCGAACTACTGCCGTGATCATTCGTCCAATCAACGCATCCCCATGCCGGGGCCACTGGGGCCGCTGAATCCGCCGCCACGGCTGCCACCGGTATAGCCGCCATAGGTACTACGACTGCCGGTGTAACCGCCGCCGTAGGTACCACGACTGCCGGTGTAACCGCCGCCGTAGCTACTGCGTCCAGCGTAGCCGCTGCCGTAACCGCCGTAGGAGCTGCCGCCGTAGCCGCCATAACTACCATAGCCGCCACCGTAGCCTCCACCGCCGTAACCGCCACCACCGCCATACATGCCGCGATAGTCCTCCTCGCTCACCGCAAAGCCTCCAAACAGGCCCACCGCCATGTAGGGGTTCATGTAGGACAACTGCACGAACCTCATTATCATTTCGGCGACCTCTGTTTCGGTCGTGCCGGTTCGGGTGCCGGCCATGCCGGTCAGCGCCGAGGTCGTGGGCTGGCCGCTACCCAGTCCCAACGGCCCGGGGCGAGTGGGAGCAGGCATGGTGCGCGGTGCGCCCAGCGCCATGGGTTGGGGCACGACGCCGCTGCGGGCGCCGGTTTGCGGCTGTGGCCCGCCCGCGGCCCCGCTCTCCCGAATATTCCACACACCGTTGTCGTAAAAAGCGGTAAGCCCCGCCGCCTTGGCAATCGCCTGCACGGCCTCCTCGGGCGTCTTGTCGGTAAGCGAGACGGTGATGCGCTTGTCACCCAGCTCACCGGGCAGCATATAGTTAATCCCGAACTGGCGCTGCAGTATCTCCAGGGCGCTCTTGACGGTTACGTCGCGCCAGTCGACACTGAAGCGTTGGTAGCCCTGAGCCAGCGCTGCGCCCTGGACCAACACCAGTATGACCAGGACAGTCAGAGTGATTTTCAATGCTTTCATATCCATGCCTCCTGACTTCGGGCGTCATCTGCGGCCATCAAGACGCGCCGAAGAAGTCTTACCCACCGCCGATGCCCCGCAATTGTAGGCGTTGCACCTGGTTGGTCTTCCTGTTGCGTACGACGACGTAATCTTGCCCGATTTTCAGCACCTGGCGGTCGTCAACGATATCGCCAGGCCCGACCACGCCGGTCTTGCCGTCCTTGGTCTCATAACTCGCCAGCGGCATGCCGCCCGACCATGTAATCCCCGTAATGCGCATAGAGGGGCTGGACAGGGGCTCAGGCAGCTCGGGCAAGCGCGGTTGACGCGGATACGTGGGCCGAGTGAAGCCCAGGCGTGTAGTTATCGGTATTTGCGACCAATCCGGGCCGTACTTGGTTGCCGTTGTCTTGATCAGGCCGGCTGCACCCTCCACGGGGAGGAACGGGTTGGCGCGCGGCGGCTCCAGCGGCATGTGGCTCTTGGCAGCGATGCGTCCCGTCTCCGGTGCTGCAGCGCCAGCCGGTGCCGCCAGTCCACCCGCTGCTCCCATTCCCATCCCCATGCCCATCCCCGCTGTCGTGGTGGGCGGGGTGGGCATCCCCGGCAACGGAGGGCCGGGCATACCGGGCATTCCAGGGGGACCACCGGACAAGCCGCCTCCGGGCATCATGCCCGGGCCCGGAGGACCGCCGGGTGCGCCCCCCGGCCCGGCGGCCGGTTGGGCCGCAGTCGGTATCCCTGTGCTCTGTAGAGCCGGCAGTACAAAAAGGAACAGAGCGACGATAGCCGTCACGAGCAGGACTAGGCCTCCTGCCACCATTGTTTTGGACGCGCGGTCACTGTCCACTGGGTTGCTCCTTTTTTCGCCTTGGCTTGTATTGCACCTGTTACGATTATATATGAAAACCGTCTAGGTACCCTCGCTCGTATCGGCTGCTGACCCTTCGGTCCCGCCCTGTTCGCCGCCTGGTGCCGGTGGGCCTCCCATGCCCGGGCCGGGGCCACCCATGCCCATCCCTGGACCGGGCATTCCGGCTCCAGGCATTCCTGGACCCATCCCCATGCCGCCAAATCCACCAGCGCCGGCTCCGGCCGCGGCCATGGTCGGGGCCGGCGGTGCTTCGGGCACCTCCACCAGCAGGTACACCGTCAAGTTGACATTGGCCGTGAGCCGCTCGCCATTGCCGGTAGACTGCAGGGACAGCCCATCGACCGTGACGACGCGGGGGAAGTTGCGCAGTGAGCGATAAAACCTCTCGATATCGGGTAACGTCCCCTCCAGGGTCAGGCTGATGCTTTGGTTGAGGGGCACTTGCAAGAATCCGTTTGCAGGTGGGTCCGGCGGCATCATCGGCGGAGCCGGCAACGGGCTGGCCGACACCAACGTGCACTTGGTCTGGTCTACGTAAGCCCTGATAAGGTTGGGCAGGTTCTTTTGGTATTCAGGCCACAGCACACCCCAGGTGGCTTCGAAGGGGTAGATGAAGGAGATAGGGATACTGCGCTCGGCCATCTTCTGCGCGAGCAGCGCTTCGGCCTCCGCGGCGTCCGCCTTCGCCTTGTCCAGGGCGGCCTGCGCAGCGGCCAACCCCTCGGCAGTGGCCTTCGTCGACTGGTACTGGTCCTCAAGGGACGCGATTTCCCGGGCAGTCCGACGTATCGGCACGAAGTAGAAGTAGCCCACTATGCCCAGGATAATGACTGCTCCGACGATAATAATCACGTATGAGGGTAGCTTACCCATTTGCCGATCCCTTTTTGGCCTCGATTAGGACTGCCGTACGTTACATCACGACACCGTGCTTATTCTTCGCCTTCGGCGGATGCACCGGTTTCGTTGCCCGCGGCCGTGCCCGGTCCTGCGCCCATGCCGGGCCCCATACCCGGACCGGGGGGCATTCCCATACCGGGCCCCATACCGGGGCCCATCATACCGGGGCCCAT
>JALGVG010000241.1 GCA_029819875.1 Candidatus Zipacnadia bacterium
CGCGCCGAAAAGGGACCCAACAGCGATCAGGCAACCCAGCTTGTTACCCTCAAGCGCGCCTACCAGGTGTTGTTGACTACTGACAAGCCTATCTACCAGCCCGGGCAGGTAATCCACATCAGGGCGCTTGCCTTGCGCAAGCCGACCCTGCGGGCACTGGCTGATCACAAGCTCACTCTCGAGGTCAGCGATGCCAAGGGCAACAAGGTCTTCAAGTCGTTCCAGACCACCAATGCTTACGGCATCGCCAGCGCCGACTTCCAGCTTGCTGACCAGGTCAACGAGGGGCGCTACACTATTCGCGCAATCATCGATCAGCAGCAGACCGACAAGAAAGTCACTGTCAAGCGCTATGTCCTGCCCAAGTTCAAGATAAAGCTGGATACCGACAAGCCGTTCTACCTGCCTGGAGAGAAGGTCTCAGGCAGCGTCCAGGTGGACTACTTCTTCGGTCAGCCCGTCGCTCATGCTGATGTGCATATCAGCGTCAAGACATTCGATGTCGAGTTGACCGAGATAGCGACGATCGATGGCAAGACCGACTCCCATGGCCACTATGAATTCGAGACCACCCTGCCCACGCATTTTGTAGGGCAGCCGCTGGAACAGGGTAACGCCTACCTGCAATTCGATGCCAAGGTCACCGACACCGCCGACCACAGCGAGCAGGTGACGACCACCGCTGCAGTCGCTGCGGCAGAGCTGGACATTCACGCCATCCCCGAGGCCGGACGCATAATCCCCGGCCTGCAAAACAACGTCTTCATCGTACTCTCTGACCCAACCGGCCGCCCTCAGAAGGGGCAGGTGCGAATCGTGGCCGCCGAAGCGCTCATTCCCGGGACGCTCACCGTGCCGCAGAAGGCAGCCACGACCGACGATGTGGGTATCGCCCAGTTGCCGCTTAAGTACGTCCCCGCCAAGCCGTCGGAGCAGTCGCCCGAAAAGCGCCTGCTCATCCGTCAATTACCCGGTCCGGACAGCGGCAACGCCGCCATCCGCCTCCGCGTCAGTGCCAGGACACCTGACGGCCGCCGCGTGGAAAAGACTATAGAGCTGTCTACGGACCTGGCCTCGGCACAGCATCCCCTGTTGCTTCGCACTGACAAGGCTCTTTATGCCGTCGGCGACGAACTGCGGGCCACGGTGCTTACCTCCGCGCGCCGCGGCTCCATCTACTTTGACCTCATCAAGGACCGCCAGACCATGCTCACGCGCGTTGCCGACATCAGCAACGGCCGCGCCTCCATAACCATTCCCTTGACCGACGAGCTGGCCGGCGGCGTCTACCTGAGCGCGTACCGTATCCTGCCGCGCGGCGACATCGTCCGCGACACCCGCCCGTTGTACATCCAGCCGGCCTCCGAGCTGCAAATCGCCATCAAGCCGGATAAGGATACCTACGAGCCGGGCACGGCAGCCAACGTCGCCTTCACTGTCACTGACACCCGGGGCCGTCCGGTCCAGGCGGCGCTGGGCATCAATATCGTGGACGAGGCCGTCTTCGCCCTCCAGGACCTCCAGCCCGGCATGGAAAAAGTCTACTTCTACCTGGAGCAGGAGCTGATGAAGCCCCGCTACGAAATCCACGGTATGGAGATGCCAGCCATCATAACCGGTGAACCGGGAGAGCCTGCCGTCTCTGTGGCACAGGATGTTCGCCGCCAGCAGGCAGCGCGCATCATCTTCGCCTCGGTTGAAATCCCCGAGTTTGCCGAGTTCAGGGTAGACAGCTACGCCGAGCGCTTGCAGAAGGCCCGCAAGCAGTGGACCGAGCAGTTGCGGCCCATCGTCGAGCATATCCAAACCGCCATCCGCAAGTACCAGGACAAGCATCGCGAGCCGCCGCCTGCACAAAAAGCCGTCGAATTGCTCATCAACGAAGGTTTCCTGCGGGAACGCGAACTGTATGATCCATGGAACCACAAGCTCATCATCAAGGCGCCACCGGATGCAGACAAGATGTACTGGGCCATCGTTGGCTCCCTGGGACCTGACGGCTCGCCGGGAACCGAGGACGACCTGTGGATGGTCACCACCTGGCCGCAGGTAGCCTGGGACAATGAACAGGATGCCATGGAACGCCGTTGGCAGGAGTTGGGAATCGATCTCAGGGAGCGGGCAAT
>JALGVG010000085.1 GCA_029819875.1 Candidatus Zipacnadia bacterium
GTCTTTGCAGGTCAGGAAGATGATCGGTACATCATAGTTGGCGCGCAATATCCGGCACACCTCGTACCCGTCCATCTGCGGCATCATGATGTCCAGTAATACCAGCGCCGGTTGCCGCCTCTTTACGGCATCCAGCGCCTTTACCCCGTTGTCCACGGCCCTGACCTCGAATTCCTCCTTGGTCAGGTACATCTCCAGCAACTCGCGCACACTGGGGTCATCATCGACTATCAGTATCTCCCTCATCATGCAATCCTCCCATCTTCCCCTATCACCATTTTATAACGCCCGCCTGCTTTCTGCTGTTCCCTTCCGCCGGCATGGTGCAATCAGCCTGCCGGGCGCCCGCGGCGGCCAGCGGACCGGCTTCTTGTTGCCCGGTATTTACTCTTCTCTTGCCGAGCAGATGTCCCTGCCTATGGCGACTAATATGGCCAAGGTTCACAAAATCTTCCCTTATTGTTCGCATGCTTGCCCATCACTGATGGTAGGCTTAGGTAGCGCCCAAAATCGTTTTTTTCACGATTTTCAATGAGGTGAGCGATTATGCAGTCACCCCCAAGGCGAGGTTTCACCCTTATTGAACTGCTTGTTGTAATAGCAATCATAGCAATTCTTGCTGCCATATTGTTCCCCGTTTTTGCACAAGTCAGGGAAAAAGGCCGCATCACCGTGTGCAATTCCAACGTCAGGCAGCTTTTGTTGGCCGCGCACATGTATGCACAGGACTACGACGAGATTCTCCCTTCAGATTACCACGTCAGCAATTCGTCCACCACCCATATCGCACTCGTGACCAAGATGGACCCGTACATCAACAACCGCGATATATGGTACTGCCCCACCGTATACCGCGTACCGTTTCCCAACTACCACTACACCCCCGAGAACGTGGCCGCCGGCAACATCGGCTATTACTGGTGGTGCTACAGTATGCCCCCGGGTACCGTCACCCCGGGCAAGCCGGACCCCAGCACCTGGATAGACTGGGCCTTTGCTCGGCGCTTTTGCGGCAACGTGCCCCGCATCGTAACGGAGAGCTGGCCCACCTACTGCTGGGTAGTGACTGATGTCTTTTGCAAGGTGGCAGGCACCAGCCACCGAACCGGCGGCTTCTGCAAGGCCAACATCGGCTACCTGGATGGTCATGTCAAGTTCCTGACGGCCCCGGCAAAGATAGAGTGGCCCCAGGAGGCCGGATAGCGTAGCTCATTCCCCGCCAACGCGCGAGCAATCACCGATGCAGAGTTTTTGGCATTTCACCTAGGAGGCGATTTTGTATGCGAACGAAAAAGATGTTGAACTGTGTTGGGCTATCAATTATGCTGATCGCCGTGATGTCTGTGTGCGGTTGGAGCCAGGATAGCTATAAGGACCAGCTTATTGCCAAGTACCCCTTCTACAGCACCGCTACCGGCCGTTTTGCGCCGGTCTACCCCGCGTTGGCCAAGCAAATCGTCCAGGATTTCGGCATCACCAAGGGTATCTGCGTGGACGTAGGCGGCGGCTGCGGCTGCCTGGCAATGGCGCTGGCAAAGATCACCGACCTTAAGATCTACAACCTCGACATCGACCCATGGGCCGTCCGGCTCTGTAACGTGCTGGTGGACGAGGCCGGCCTGACCGGACGTGTTATGGCCATCGAAGGCGATGCCCAGAACATGCCCCTGCGCGACAACTTCGCAGACCTGGTCGTCAGCCGGGGCTCGATATTCTTCTGGCCCGACCAGCTTGCCGGCCTGAAGGAATGCTACCGCATCCTCAAGCCCGGCGGTGTAGCTTACGTCGGGGGAGGATTTTCGCGCATCCTCGATCCGGAGATTCGCGACGAACTGGTCAAGTGGCGCACGCAGAGTGCTGAAGAGCATGGCGGGCTGGAAAGCGCCGGCTGGCGCCCCATTACGCGCGAGTTGCTGCGCCAGGCTCGCAAGGCCGGCATCCGCCATATCCGCCTGCGCCGAGAGCCCACTGTCGGCTGGTGGATTATCATCCGCAAGCCAGCGCAATAGCAATACCCGAGAGGGGCGGCTGCTGTGAGGTTGTCGCCGTCCTGTGCCCAACCGGCGCGCAATGTTCACGTTAAGGGCGGCGGCACCATGGCCGCACAAGCCGGTTGTGCCTGGCTGACCAATGCCAACGCGAAGGGTTGAAACTGATTAATGCTCACGCGTCACCATTCCTCCCAGCTTTCGGTCATAGACGGCATTTGCATGATAGTCGGGCTGGTCGTCGGTGCGGGCATCTTTCGTGCACCCTCTAGTGTTGCGGGACAGACAATCGGCCCCGGCGCCATGATGGGAGCATGGCTCCTGGGAGGCGTAATCGCGGCGTGCGGGGCCATCTGTTATGCCCTCCTTGCGCGCATGTATCCCGACAGTGGCGGAGAGTATACCTACTTGCGCGCCTCGTACCCGGTCCCGGTGTCCTTCCTATTCGTATGGGCGCGCATCGCCGTGCTGCAGACAGGATCCATCGCCGCCACCGCCTATATCTTCGGCGATTATGCCAGCAATATGCTCAGCTTGGGCCCCTATTCCCCCGTGCTGTACGCCTTCGCCGCCGTCGCCGGGTTGACACTCATAAACATCCTGGGATTGCAGTTGGGCAAGTGGACACAAAACATCCTTACCGTGGTGAAGGTCCTGGGCCTGGTGCTGATAGTCGGCGCCGCCTTGCTGGTGGAGCGGGCCGCCGCCTCCCCGCCTGCAGCCGAGGCTTCCGCAGTGCCGGCCTTCGGCCTGGCGATGGTCTTCGTGCTCTATACATACGGCGGCTGGAACGAAGCAGCTTACCTGGCCGGGGATGTGCGGAAGGGGCCGGCGGGGCTGGCGGCGGTGCTTGCCGTCAGCATCGGTATCATCACCCTCATATACCTGGCCGTGAACGCTGCATACGTCCGCGTGCTGGGCTTTGAAGGCCTGCAGGCGTCCACTGCCCCGGCCAGTGATGTCATGGCGGCGGCAATGGGAACGTTGGGAAGCGTATTCGTCAGCGTATTGACGGCAATTGCCGCCCTGGGCACTACCAATGCCACCATCTTCACCGGCTCGCGGGCCATCCACGCCCTGGGAGCCAACCACCCCTCGTTGCGCCGACTGGGCACCCACCATGTCCGTTGGGGCACCCCGACAACCGCCTTCGCGCTGCAGGGAGCCGTGGCCTTGAGCCTGGTACTGGTATCAGGGATGCTGGGGGAAAAGGGCAGGCACGGCTTTGAAGTCGCCGTCGAGTACACCGCCCCGGCCTTCTGGACCTTTATTCTGCTGGTTGCTCTTGTCGCGGTAAGCAAGGCAATTCACACTGTCCGCCGCCGCATTCTGGCACTGCCCCTGCTGGTAGCCTCCCTCATCTTCCTGGGGATGTGCGGTTACATGCTGTACAGCAGCCTGGCGTACACAGGCATCGGCGCCCTGCTGGGGGCAGGTATCGTGGTCCTAGGGGCCCCGGTGTATTTCTTGGTGCGCTCCCGCGACGCCAAGCACGCTTAAGTTGCATCCTCCTGGAACTGTTTCGGTTCGCGGCGAACTGCAAGCTTTGCAGGCCGCCTAGCCGGCCTGCTCGCATTGCTGTCTTCACCAACATCGCAAATCTTCGCAATAATACGTCCCACAATGCACGCCCCCCATGCGGCTTGTGCACCGCTGCCTGCACATTGCCACGCGCCGGACGGGGCAATCCACCGGGTCTCGCCGGGTCTTTTCTTCCCAGAAAGTTCCGAAAAAGTTGCATCTTTGTTCCACAATGACGGGTAGATTGGTGGTTGATGAGAGCATGGTTCTGACTTCGCGAGGAGGTGCTCTACGATGAATTTGCCGGCGCGAAAAGGCTTTACCCTTATTGAACTGCTGGTCGTGATAGCCATTATCGCGATCCTAGCTGCCATCCTCTTCCCGGTCTTCGCCCAGGCCCGCGAAAAGGCGCGCCAGACATCTTGCGCCTCCAACGTCAAGCAGTTGTTGCTCGCCGCCTTGATGTACGCCCAGGACTATGACGGGTACCTGCCTTGCGACTACTACATCAGCAATTCCTCGACTACACATGCGCGCCTCGTCAGGCAGATGGACCCTTACATCAACAACAAGCAAATCTGGTACTGTCCGGATGCCTCCAAGATCCCGTTCCCCGAGTACCACGAGACCGCCGCCAACGTGGCTGCGGGTAACATATCATACTACTGGTGGTCCTACGATCAGATACCATCCACTGTCACGCCGGGCCCGCCTGACAAGAGCACGTGGGTGGATTGGTATTTTGCAAAGAACTTCTGCGCCAACCAGCCCCGGATCGTTCAAGAGAGTTGGACACCGCCCAGCTCGCTGTGGGTGATTAGCGACTGGTTCTGCGCGCCCGCCGGAGTTAGAATTCACGGCACCGGTTTCGCCCAGATAAACATCGGCTATCTTGACGGACACGTAAAGCTGCTGACCTATCCCGCCAAGACCACCTGGATGTAGGCGCAGTTAGCGGCGGGCCGGGCGCTGTGCGCAGGCGGCAGGTGAAGTCTCGTCAGTTGAAGAAGTGTTGTTGGCCGATAGAGGAGGGAATGCCCATGTCCAGAATTGCGCATATCAGTGCGGGCCTGATAATACTTGCGTTGGCTGTTGCGGGCTGCGCTCCCAAGCCCTCGGCACCGACTCCCCCGCCACGCACCACTACTCCGCCGCGCCCTGCGCCCCCGTCCGCCACCACGCAGGCTGGTGCTGTCAAGATAGTAGCATACATCAATGTCTCCAGCGGCTGCCAGGAGCCGACCATCAAGCTGCTCAAGCAACTCGACCAGCAGTACGGCGACAAGGTCAACCTCGAACTTGTTGACTTTGGCGACGAGGGCGAAGGCACCAAGCGGTGGAAAGGCACCGGCTACGACTGCATGGCGATCGAAGTCAACGGCGGACTCATCCAGGTGTGGGAAGACGAAACCGGCCAGCGCCATGTGGTGAATTTCAGGAACCCAGTCGGCTATTACTGGACGTACGATGACCTCAAGTCGATGATCGCTGCCTGGGTGAGGGGGAAGGCCCACGTGGCCAGCGAAGAAGAAGCCAAGCAGGTGCAGCCTTTGCGCAGAGTCGAGGTCCATATCGATTCGCAGCGCGCCGAGGAAAACGGCAAGCAAGTGGGCCACCTGGTCATCGGCGACCAGGTCGCCATCAAGTTCCGTGTCCCGGCGGACGGCGCCAGTCCCTATGAGCGGGCCAGCCGGGCCGCTGACATGCTCATAGCATGGCTTGAGGGTGCGCCCACGCCGCCCATGTTTAAGCTGAAAGAGATTGACGGCCAGTGGGCTGTGATGCTCAACGACAAGGTGTTGGCAAAGGTCACCGAGGCGGATGCGGAAGCAGAGAACGTGGCGCCCAAAAAGCTCGCCAAGCAATGGATGAACGGCGTGCGCGGTGCAATGTCCATTGCTGTACGTCCCCAGTAGCGAGCATCGGCAAGGCCAAGCACCGAGTTCAAGGACAGGATGAGAGGCCCCGGGGGGCCTCTCATCCTGTTTTGGCTTGTACTTGCCGTCGGCGGGTAACCTGCTGTAACCATGCCTGACTCAACCGCTCTGACCTTCTACCCCGTGTTTTCTTCCAGAAACCTTACGATGACCTTCCAATGGCTGCCGAACTTGGTTGATACACTATTGCCTGTGATTATCCTGGATGAGCCGAATTGATACGCTATGAATCCGCGTTATAGCCATGCTCCAGCGGGGCGATGACAATGCTGTATCTCACTGTCAGCGAGGCAGCCAAGGCTTTGCAGCTCAGTGTTCCCACGGTGAAGCGTTACATTTACGAAGGGAAGCTGAAGTCCTCAAAGTTGCCCGGTGGGCAGCATCGCATTCCACGAAGCGAGATAGAACGCCTGCTTGCACCCGACGCAGAGGAGCAGGGCGAGGAGCTGAGCCGCGACAATGAAACGTACCCTCTGGGCGACCGCCTGGCGGTGCTTGAACGGTGGGTGACCGAACTGCAGGCGGAGGTCGAACGACTCACAGCGGCCCTCGAGGTCATGTCGCGGTATTGTGTCCGCCTCTCGGACAATGCAATTGCCGCAGAACATCCCAAGTCGTCCGGCAGCGAGCACAGCGTAGTGATACTAGGCCCCGGATGCAGAAGATGTCGCGCCCTGTACGAGTTGACAACCAAAGTGCTGGGCGAATTGAAACAGGTTGACGTGCCTATTGAACACGTCAAGGACCTAGATGACATTGCGGCTTACGGGCCGGTAGTGACACCTGCACTCGTCGTTGACGGGTCAATCGTCGTCAGCGGGCGCGTGCCCACTGAAACAGCCCTCAAGGGCGTACTCGCACGCTACCTGCGCTGACCCGCCGGCCGGCGAAACGGCTGCCGGCAGCAGCGATTGCCTGGGCAGCCGGATTGACCAGATGCGCGAATGACCGTCAACAGAGCACCAGGCCGCCGGCAGCAAAAACAACGCCAAGAACGGAGGGACAAACGTGTCAAATGACAGAAAAGTTGCGCTGCTGGTCTGTGGCGGCATTGGCCGCATCGTGTCCACCGTGGTGCGCCAAGCTGCGTACATGGCTGCCGCCGAGCGTCCCGACAATATCATCCTGGTCTCCAGCGGATCACTGACCGGTGATGTTCCCCAGGCGTTGCAGACAGCGCGTACCCATCCCCTGGTTGCAGTGGATGCGTGCGTCGAGAAATGCGCCTCCGCCCTCGTTTCAGGCAAGCAACTACAGGCCAAAGAGATTATCTTCCTGCCCGATGTCGCCGCCAAGTACAAGGTTTCGATTGCCGACGAGGATCGCAAGGGGCTAAGCGATCGCGGGATGCGCCTGGCGCGCAAACTGGCTGACGAAATAATCGAGTATGTCGACGCCCTGTCGCTTTCACACGGGAGGAATGACAATGCCTCATAAGGTCTGTATCCAGCCCTGCCTGGGGATAAACACGCCTGAGAGTACCGTGGGACGACAGGCCTCTTATCTTGCCCATGAAATCCTCCTCGGACCCGAGAAGAGCGACCTGGGCTGTTCACCGGCCCTGTATGCCGGCGTCCAGGAAGACATAGACTTCGTATTGAACGACTTTGTCATTGCGGTGGAGTCCTGTGAGCAGTGTTGTGCCAACAAGTTGGTGGCCCAGCGCGGCGGCCGGGTTCATGCCACTATCCGAGTTGATGATGTGCTGGCTGACGGCGATATCGCCCCCGCGCAACTTCCTCTCCACCACTTGGCCCTCGACCATCCCGCCGTTCGCCTCGTGGCGGAGAAGATAGTGCAGACGGCCCGACATCTTCTCAACGGCCACCAGGAGGGGTGAAATCGCAATGACCAAGGCCCCGTTGCGCAGTCAAATGCTGGCAGAAGCACTGGGTTCGTTTGTACTGGTGTTTTTCGGCACCGGTTCGGTGGCCGTGGCGGTGCTGACCGGCGCACACGTGGGGCTGTGGCAAGTGGCGGCGGTCTGGGGATTCGGCATCGCACTGGCCATCTACGCCGTCGGTGCGGTCAGCGGCGCCCATCTCAACCCGGCAGTGACCATCGCCATGGCGGTATTTCGCCCCTCCTCGTTCCCGGCGCGCAAAATCCCTCCGTATCTTCTCTCCCAGATGATAGGGGGGATTCTGGCGTCCTTGCTCTTGCTGGGCATCTTCGGGCCGACCTGTGCGCACTTTGAGGCCAAGCATGACCCGCCCATTGTGCGCGGCGCTGCCGGCAGCCAGCTATCGGCCATGTGGCTTTGCGAGTACTTCCCCAACCCGGCGATATACGGAACCGACCCGCAAGCCCAGGCCCAGGTCCCCCCCACCGTTGCGTTTACCGCCGAGGTCGTCGGCACCGCCTTCTTGTTGTTCTTCATCATGGCTCTTACCGACGGGTGTAATAACCTGGCGCCCGCCGAGAGCCGGATGCATCCTTTCTTCATCGGCTTTGCAGTGGCGATCATCATCGCAATCATAGCGCCGCTGACGCAGGCCGCCCTCAACCCGATGCGTGATCTCGCCCCCAGGATAGTGGCCTACTTTGCCGGGTGGGGCCCCATTGCGATTCCCGGGCCCCGGGGCATGGAGTGGTGGCTGTACCTTGTCGCTCCGGTTGCAGGAGGCCTGCTGGGAGCCCTTGTGTATCAAAAATGCGTCTTTCCTTTCCAGGCCGGCGAGCGCGTCGCCGCAGGCCCGCCGCGTTGTCCCTTGTTTGAAGCCGGCTTTCCTGGGTCCAGCCCCGTACCAATCGAACGCCCCCGGTACAGTCAAGACCGGTGACCATACACACCACCAGCACTGGAGTGGATACGAATGGTAACCATCACCATGGTGCATGCACCCAAGCGCTGCCCCAAGTGCGAGCGGACGGAAGAGATCTGCCGGCAAGTGGCCGCCGAGTTCCCCGGCCAGGTGCGCGTCGAGTTGCTGGGAGCGCAGCAAGCGTCCGCCCGCTACGGCGTGGTATTGACGCCCACGGTAATC
This sequence comes from Candidatus Zipacnadia bacterium, assembly GCA_029819875.1. Classification (GTDB taxonomy): domain Bacteria; phylum Armatimonadota; class Zipacnadia; order Zipacnadales; family Zipacnadaceae; genus JALGVG01. Next base: position 8,434 of record JALGVG010000085.1, read on the forward strand.
GTGGACGACATGCTCGTGTCCTCGGGTGCCATTCCCCGCAAGGCCAAGATCCGCGAAGCGGTCGCGCAAAGAATTGAGGCTTGCGCCCTGCAAGCCGCACAGCTACCCCATTCCAGTGCCTTCGCCCACGGCAAGGCCCTCGTCGAAGGCGATCTAGTCTATGTTTGTGCCGACGAATTCGTTCTCGATGAAAAGGACTGCCAGCCGATGTTGCTGTTTTGGCACATTGAGGAAGGCCAAGATGTGGAAAAAGGCCAGGAGTTGGCAGAGGTCGAGTCAGCCAAGGCGGTCTTCGTCATAGAAAGCCCTGTGGCTGGAACAATCCAAGAGATCCTGGTTCATGAAGGCGAGACCGTCCATTCCCAGCAGCGCCTTGCCAGCATAAAGCCCCGCAGTCCGGTAGCCGAACTGTGAAGTTACTCGGCCAATGGATCTTTAAACCATGAACGACTGTCACGGCAGTTGCCGCCGGCTTGGTGGCGGATGAGAAACGGCGCGCCGCGCAACCTGCTCATACGCCCTGCGACCCGGCGGCGGAGCAATCAACCTGGAGCCTGCTCTCTTGCCCGGCTTGTGGAGGATGCCACCGATGCCTGACTTGAAACGTATTAAGGACCGCGTCGCTGCAGCACTCGAAGGCGAGCAGCTTACAGCCGAGGATGCTGTGGACCTGCTGGCCTGTGAACCGGCTACGCCGGAGGCGGAAATCATCCGGCATGCCGCCAGAGAAGTTGCGCTGAAACATTCCCGCCAAGGCCGCATTTGGGCGGCAATCGGGGTGGACTATCGCCCCTGCCCCCGCAACTGCCGCTTCTGCTCCTTCGGCGCCGCATGGCGCATCGTCACCCAGTCGGAGGAGTGGTCCATACAGCAGGTGATATCCGCCGCGGACAAGTTCGCCCGGGGCGGAGCTGACTGGATTACCATTCGTACCACGCAGGACTACCCCCACGAACATATATGCACCATTGCCCGCGCTCTCCGCGCCGAGATTGCCGACTGCCCCAAGCTGGTCATCAACACCGGGGAATTCACCCTCGGCCAGGCCCACGAACTTTACGCCGCCGGCTACCGGGTGGCCTATCACGTGTACCGGCTGCGCGAGGGAAGAGACACGGGCATTGACCCGGCAGCGCGGCTCGCCACCCTGGAAAACATCAGGCGCTCGCCGCTGGAGCTGGCCTTCCTGGTCGAGCCTGTCGGGGTGGAGCATACTGTCGAAGAGATAGCCACTGAAATGATACGTGCCCGCCGGTTCGGCGCCACGCTTACCGGTGTCATGGCACGCGTGCCCGTACCGGGCACCCCGCTGGGCGACCTGCCGCCGGTTCCCGAAGAGCGACTTGCCCACATGGTCGCCGTCAGCCGCCTGGTCGCCGGTTACACGGCTACCGACATTTGCGTGCACCCGCCCAGTGAGTTGGCCCTCCAAGCCGGCGCCAACGTAGTAGTCGTAGAGACCGGCGCAGTGCCGCGTGAACGGGATGCGGTGCCCAGGGAGTGGCGGGGATTGACCATCGAGCAGGCCCGCGAGATGCTCGCACGCCACTACTCCATGGTACCGGCCGGTTAGTTCAGGC
>JALGVG010000086.1 GCA_029819875.1 Candidatus Zipacnadia bacterium
CAGGAGGTGACATAGCATGCCTGGTTTGGATGGAACCGGCCCCCGGGGAATGGGGCCGATGACCGGCGGGGCGCGCGGATGGTGCAACCCATATAGCCCGTTGTACACGGGCGTCGCCTACGGTGGTTATGGCGCTTGGCCATACCGGCCGTGGGGTATGGGTTATTGGCCCGGTGGCATGACGCCTTACACTTACGGTGCCATGCCGGCCTACACTCCCCCGCTGCCGGCTTACGCCCCATACAGGTTGCCCTATCGCCCACTCTATCCGTATGGCTACGGCTTCTTCGGCCGTGGATTGGCACGAGGCTGGGGCTTGGGCCTAGGTTTCGGCCGAGGTGCATGGGGCGGCCGGGGCCGCCGGTGGTAAAAAGTACCCAATCCTATAGGTGGCGGCGGCCGGAGTCACCAGCAACTGGCCCGGCCGCCGTTCATTGCCGTTGATATCCCCGGACAACTCTAAGGAGTACATACATCATGGCAACCCGTTTCAAGCAAGTGGTTGTTGTTAGTGGCAAAGGCGGCACGGGCAAGACCACCGTGCTGGCTTCGTTCGCCGCCCTGGCATCAAATAAAGTTATGGCCGACTGCGACGTGGATGCTTCGAACTTGCACCTGATCCTCGATCCCACTCTCCGCGAGAAGGGGGAGTTCATGGGCGCCAAGGTAGCGGTCCGCGATCCCGATCGCTGCCAGAAAGTCGGCGAATGCGAGGCTCGCTGCCGCTTTGATGCTATCACCACCGAATCCATTGACGTGTTGGCCTGCGAAGGCTGCGGGGTGTGTGTCTTGGCTTGCCCCAACCAGGCGCTGACATTGCAGCCGATCGTCAACGGCGAGTACTATCTGTCCGATACCAAGTACGGGCCCCTGGCTCACGCCAAGCTACTGCCGGCCGCTGAAAGCTCCGGGCGCCTTGTTACACTGGTGCGCCAGAAGGCCGAGGACGTAGCCTTGGCTGAGGGCTATTCGCTCATCCTTATTGACGGCTCTCCGGGGATTGGCTGCACCGCCACCTCCGCCATGGTGGATGTCGACTTGGTGCTGGTGGTGACCGAGCCTTCGCTGTCTGCTATCCACGACATGGAACGCGTTGTGGCCTTGGCCGGGCACTTCAGCCTGCCGGTAGCTGTTATTATTAACAAGGCCGACATCAACCCGGAAAACCGCGATACGATTCGCAGTTACTGCACCGAGCATGATATTCCTGTCCTGGCCGAGCTGCCCTTTGACGGTGTTGTTTCCCAGGCGGTCGCCGCTCGCATACCGGTGGTGGAGTTCGACGAGGGGCCGGTCACTCAGGGCCTGCGGGCCGCGTGGCAGCAACTGGCAGACTGGCTGGGACAGGCGGCTTGAACAACTGCACTGCATTGAACTCGAGAAGGTGAACCAGTGGAGACAGACAAGACCCCTGCCGGCCAGTCGAACATGGCCCAGCGCATGCAACAATTGGCCGAGCAAGAACAACGCATCCGCGAGCGGGTGGCTGCCATCCGCCATACGATCCTTGTCATCAGCGGCAAGGGCGGCGTCGGCAAGAGCACCATCGCCGCCAACTTGGCGTGGGCGCTTGCCCTTCGCGACCTCCAGACCGGCCTGCTGGATGCCGATATCCACGGGCCCTCCATTCCTCTGATGACGGGCGTGCGCGGGCAAACGACGACAGGCAGCGCCGATGTCATCTACCCCGTTCCCGTCAACAACAGCCTCAAGGTCATGTCCATCGGCTTCCTGCTGCAGGATGAACAAGCCCCCGTCATCTGGCGCGGGCCGCTGCGCAGTAACATAATTCGCCAGTTCATCGCCAACGTCGAGTGGGGTACCCTCGACTACCTCGTCGTTGACCTGCCTCCGGGCACCGGCGATGAGCCACTGACCGTGGCCCAGTCTTTCCCGCACGCCGACGGGGCGGTTGTGGTGACCACTCCCCAAGAAGCAAGCCTGGAGGACTGCCGCAAGGCCGTCAACTTCGTGCGGGCTGTTGAGTTGCCGGTCCTGGGGGTCATAGAAAACATGAGCGGCTTTGTCTGTCCGCACTGCGGCAAGGTGACCGACGTATTCGGCCGCGGCGGCGGCGAGCAAATGGCCGAGCAAATGAACGTCCCCTTCCTGGGGCGCATCCCCCTGGCTGCTGAAGTCGTCGCCCTAAGTGACGAAGGCCAATCGGTCTTCACCGCCGAGGTCCCCGTTGCCATAAAACAGGCATTCGAAGCAATCGTGGAGAGACTGGTGTGCGACAAGGAAGAATCCGGCTGAGCGCAGGTTGCGCCTTGGGTATTGAGTATCTTCCAACGACAGCCCCCGGGCCTGCCACAATCACGAGGGCGGCAACTGCAGGGTACGGGGGCTGTAGCCGTTTGACCAACGGGGAACGGGATGGAAATCCCATGCCCTGGAGGAGTACGCATTGGCTGGCTGGTGGAGGATATCCTGTCAGCCGGCCGGCCGCTGGAAGCGCCTCCCGCCCAGGGAGAGGGCGCTGAGGTCTTCGAGAATTGTTTCCAACCCCAGGATAGTGCAGGACATCGGGTCCGTGGCCGTGGTGACCGGCAGGCCCAGTTGCCGGGCCAGGTAGGACTCAAGTCCATCCAGCAGCGAGCAGCCGCCGCTCAGTAGGATGCCCTCCTCCTCCACCTCGGCACGCTGCTGGCGGGGAAGGTTTTCCAGTATCCAGCGCAACTCGTCCACGAGCGGGGTCAAACCCTCGGCCAGGATTTCGGGGATCGCCGAAACATCCACCTCCGGCAAGCCGGGCATCATCGCGCTGTTGTGGTTGGTGGTCTTGGCCGCGCTTGCTGAACCGCCGCGGCCCGCATAGCCGTTCAGAGAGCCGACTTGCAACTTGAGTGTCTCGGCCATCGTACGGCTGATAGTCTGGCCCTGGCGCCGCTTCACTCCCCGCACGATCGCCTCGTCCAGGTTGTCACCGCCGAACGGAATGAACGTCGCGCTCGTCACCATCCCCTCGCAAAACACCCCTACGTCGGTGACACCCGCCCCGATGTCCACCACCAGGCATGCCCGCGAAACGTTCAATCCCACGCCTGCCCCCAAGGCTACAGCCAACGGCGTTTCCACGATGTTGACCCGCCCCGTACCGGCACTATGCAGCGCGCCATGTGCCGCACGTCTTTGCACGGAGGTGACACCCGCTGAAATGCAGGTCAACACGTCAGGCGAAAAAATCAGCCGGCGACCCGTCGCCTGGTGCAAGAAGTGCCGCAGCATCGCCACGGCTGCATCGAAATCGGCCACCATCCCTCCGCGCACGGGCTGCACCACCGTGACACCCTCCACCCCCCGCTGCAGCATCTTGCGCGCCTCGGTTCCAAATGCCAGCGGGCGCCTTCGCTCCGCCGCATAGGCTACCAAGCTCGGCTCGCGCACGACGACCCCGTGGCCTCGCACACAGATATGTGTCTGCCACGTGCCCATGTCTACAGCTATAGTTTCTACCCACGGCAGCCGTGGTAACAGCACTCGCTTCCCACTCCCCGCGACGCTGGACAATTATCCCTGTAACGCTATCGGTTTCCCCTCTTGTAGATTTTATCATAATGACAAGCCCCAGAGCAAACGCTGCCCATCAATTACGCGTCTACAGCACAAACGGCTGCCTGTGGGTACCCGCACGGCGCAGCGGAGGAATTCGCGACCCTTTCGGCGAATAGGTGCTTTTTAAGAAGGGAGTGAGCGTTCTTGTCAGAATCGCTACGCCACGGTGGGCATGCAACTGTCCAGTCTACAACGGTCGCTCGCGCCACTGCAGGTTTGACACGGCGCGCTGTTATCGTCAGCCTCGTGCTTGGCGTTGTGGCGTGCATTTGGTCATTGGAAAGCGATTCTGTGCTCGCCACTTGCCGCGTCGGAGAGGCCGTCCCTCCCATCCCTGCCATTGCCACGGTTCTGCTGCTGGTCATTGTAAACGTTTTCAGCTTGCGGCTGTTGCGCCGCCGCCTGTTCGACACCGCCGACATCGGCTTCGCCTTCACCGTGACCGCCATCGGCGCCATGTTCATGTCTTACGGCGTGCTAATGTACTTTTACAGCTTCATAATGGCGTTCACGTATTTCGCCACCCCTGAAAATCATCTCGGCGATTACCAGTACCTCATCCCCCACTGGTATCAGCCGCGCAGCGCGGAAGTCATCCGCCAGTTCTATGAATCGGCACCCAATGGCAGCATCCCTTGGAATGAGTGGATGGTGCCGCTCGGGGCCTGGACACTGTTCCTGTTCGCGCTGTTCGGCAGCGCACTGTGCATGGCGCGCCTTTTCCATAACGACTGGTCACACCGCGAGCGGCTCACCTTCCCCATTGCGCAGTTTGTGACCTCGCTGGCGGACATCGAGCATCCCCGCGCCGGCGCCCGCTCGTTGCTTCTTAATCCCCTCACCTGGATAGGCGTGGGCGTCGCCGCCCTGTACAACGCGCTGAACTTTTCGCATTCCTTCAACCCGACCATTCCTTCGCTTCCTTCGTGGCTGCCTCTGTCCCGCCTGTTCGTGGAATACCCCTGGACGGCATTCACCCGGGGAGGGTACGGCTTCGCCTTCAAGACCAGCCCCCTGATCATGGGCATTGCATATTTCGTACCCCTCGAACAGGCCGTCAGCGTCATATTCTTCACCATCTTCGTGCGCTTTGCCAACGTGGTACTGACGGCCGCAGGTTACACGCATCCCTCCAGCCCCTTCACCTTCCAGCAGGCTGCCGGGGCCTACATGGCGGTCTTTGTCTTCCTGCTGTGGAGCGCCCGCCACAGCATCGCCGCCTGCGCTTCGCGGCTCGTGGGGCTGGGACAGGCCTCCGACAAGGACGCCCCTCCCGCCTGGGCATTGGTCGGTGCCGTGGTCGGGACCGCCGTGGTCATCGCGTGGATGATCGCTTCCCACATGTCCGCGTGGATGGCGCTCATTTTCATGGCCATGTACGTGGGTTTTGCCGTCACTTATGCTCGCGCCCGGGCCGAGGCCGGCGTGCCCGTGCTGTGGGTCTATCCCAACTACCAGCATAAGGAAATGATCCTGGCGATGTTCGGCAGCAAGTACCTGCTCGATCACGGTGGGCCGGCCAATGTGCTGTTGTTGTGGTACTACGGCTTCCTCTCCCGCGGCTACTTGCAATCCAGCATGGCGCTGCACAGCGACACCTTCAGGATAGGAGAAGACACCAACTCCCACCCTCTGACCCAGACGGTGGCGGGCATAGTGGGAATCGTACTGGCCGTTCTGCTGGGCCACTATCTCATCCTCAAAGCCTGCTATACCTACGGATACAACTCCATGCACGCTACGCCGCTGACCGTGGGCATGAATGCCGCCATGTCCGTGACCAGCGCCATTGAGTACCCGACGGCGCCGGACCGCGCCAAGAGCTTGATGGGATTGTTTGGAGTGCTTACTGCCGGCGGCTTGATATGGGCGCGCCGGGTGTGGCTCCGCTTCCCCCTGCACCCCTTGGGCTATGCAATGGCAATGGCTTACGGCAACATCCTCTGGGGCCCGTTCCTCGTGGCCGGATTCATCAAGTGGGTCGTGTTGCGGGTGGGCGGGGTAGGTGCCTACCGCCGGGTGCAGGCTTGCTTCCTGGGGATGGTTCTGGGCCACGCGCTGTTCGGCGGCATCGTCGGAAGCCTCCTGCAGATGTACAACGTCGAGCTCTTCCGCCGTTTCATGGTCGACTTCGGATAGCAGCACTGCGCTTGCCGCACCGCACCACGCAGCCATAAGGCACCCGGCCTGACCTGCGCAGGGTGCCTTCTGCGTCTCTGCGTCCGCCTTCAGTGTTTTCTTGCCGCCGGGCTGAGACCTTGTCTGGTCCTATCCATTCAGGCAGTCGAACAGCGCGCGGTAGTACTTCATAACCCGGTCCGGGTCGCTGCTGCCCGGAATCTCGGCCAGGCAAAAACCCTCGTAGCCTTGCGCTTTCAATAGAGTGAACAGCTCGCGCCACGGGTACTCGGTGTCGTACAGGTCACGCATGTGCACCAGGCGAATCCAGTCCTTCAGCAGCTCGAAGTTGGCGGCAATGGAACCGTCTTGCACCTCGCCGGGGTTGGAGTTCCAGCACACGAACACGTTCGGGTGATTGGCTGCCTGCATGATGGCGCGAATCACCTGCGGGTCCTGGCTCTTTCGCCCGTGGACCTCCAGGCGGACTTCGATGCCGTACTGCAGGCCGAACTCCCCCACCTCGGCTAGGGCCTCGCCGATCTGGGCGACCGTCTCCTCCACCGGGCGTTCCTCCGGCAGGCCGTTGGGACGCACCTTCACCCCCGGAGCTCCCACGTCCGCCGCCAGCTTGATGTACTCCTTGGTACCCTCCACGTTGCGGCGTACCTCTTCGGGGTCTACGGCATGGTACTCGAAGGCGCTGCCTAGGCCCGCCAGTTCAACCGCCGAGTTTTCGAACATCTTGCGCACCTCGGCCCGCTGCTTGCTTGTCAGGTCCACCTCCACCCCATGGGCGTGGGTGGTACGCAGCTCCACGCCCTCGAACCCGTTGGCTTCGCACTTCTCGATGATGGTCGGCAAATCCCAATCCTGCGCCAGTTGATAAGTGACCAATCCTAGTTTCATCCTTGGAAACTCCCTCTTGTCATATCCGGTACGCATTGCTTGCCACGCTGGCGGATATTTCCTGCCCGCATCGGTTGCGACCTGCCGGTTTTGCGTCTCGCCTCGTCCCGGCGCCAACCCTTCGGCATCCGGCTACTCGGCCATTACCTGGCGTATCCGTGCTTCGTACTGCTCAATCTCCGGTAGCGGGAAGCAGATGAAGATCACCTTGACCGGCTCGTCGGCACTTATCTTCGTGGGTCGGCCTCGAGGAATGATCACCGTGTCTCCCCTGCCGGCCGTGTACTTGCGGCCCTCGCATTCCACCTCCAGCATGCCCTCGATGATTATCATCAGCTCGTCAAAGGTGTCGGTGCCGTCCAGGAACTCCGCTCCCTTGGCGCATTCCCACTGTCCCAGCACCAACCCGCCCTCGACATCCTTGTAGAAGTAATTCCAACGCGACAACTCGAAGCGCCCTTGCGGGTCATTGATGTCCAGCGGCGTCTGGCCCCACTTCTCGACCACGGGATGACTGCTTGGTTCCGGCATCGTGTACACAGCTCCTTTGCGCCCTCGCTGCCGCCATGCCCGCCCCGACTGCCGTTGACCTACAGCATCCGCCGGTGTTTCATGACGTCATATACGCGCTTGGTGGCGATACCGACGGCGGCTTCCACTATGCTTATTTGCTCGCTTCGTGCCATCTGCACGGCCAGCTCGAAGTTCTCCTCGATTTTCTTGCAGACGGTCGCCAGTACTTCCTCCTTGGAGGGCTTGATGGCCGACAGTGAGCTGGAATACTCCAGCATCGAGGCGATGACGCCGCCGGCGTTGGCCAGGATATCAGGGACGACCTGAATTTGCCGCTCCTTGAGCACTTCCATGCCGCCCACGGTAGTGGGCATGTTGGCCGCTTCCACGATACAGCGCGCATTGATGTCGTGGGCGGTTTGTTCTGTAATCACATCTCCGGCTGCAGCCGGAATCAACACGTCTACCTGCAGCGCAAACAACTCCTCGTTGCTCAGCGGCCGGCCTCCTGCAAACCCGCCCACCGTAGCGTGCTCGGCATAGTGTTCCAGCAGCCCCTCTATGTCCAGGCCATCAGCGTTGTATACTCCCCCGTACAGGTCGGTAATGCCCACCACTTTCACGCCTTCCTCCACCAGCGACTGGGCCAAGGGTCGGCCCACGTTCCCGAACCCTTGGATGGCAACTGTTGCGCCTTCCGGGTCACGGTCCAGCAACTCGCACATGGCCCGGCACGCAATGTACGCACATCCGACACCGGTGCTTTCCCTGCGTCCCGGCAGCCACCCGTGTGTCCCCTCGGGCTTGCCGGTCACCGACGCCGGGTCCAAGGTCTCGTTGTAGATGAACGCCATCTCGTCCGGCCCGGTACCCATGTCCGGTGCCGGAACATATATGTGGCTGGAAAAGACATCGCGGAATGATTGTGAATAGTATTCCACCGCGTCCAACGAGATTATCTTCTCGAATTCCAGGTCCCGCGGCTGGCGGCCGAACAACTTGTACATCGCCGCCATGTCCACGCGAATTCCCGTCTTCCCGCCCCCGAATTCGACGTCGCAGGCCGCGCACTTCAGCGTCATCAGCCGCGCAAGCTCCGTTGTCTCCCAGATGGTGATGTCCGGCGCCAACCGAATGCCGCCCTTGAACGGCCCACGCGCCGAGTTATGCAATGCCAGGCACCCCCAGAAGTTGACCACCTTCCCCAGAATCTTGCAAGGTATCCTGAACACTATGAGCTGTTGGGGCGATATCAGCTCATTGATCTCGTCCTGCTTCAAACCCATCTTCGCCCCTGCCCGCTGCATCAGTTGCACCGATCTTGTCAACGGCTGCTTGGTTTGCAGCACTATTTCCATCTCACTGCCGAATTCTGCATCCAACTGCTCTCTATCTGTCATGCCCTGTATTTCCTCCTAAAGCATTCTCCAAGTTATCGTGCTGCAGGCCTGGTCTCTCTTCTCCAACTACTGCTCCTGTACCTGCTTGGCTAACGAGGAACGAAACCTGCGGGCGTGGAAAGTATTTTCAACGGGGGTGCTTGCCATGTCCAAAAACACCAAGGGCTTCACCTTGATTGAGTTGCTGGTGGTCATTGCCGTTATCGCCGTGCTAGTGGCGATCCTGTTCCCGGTCTATTCTCGAGCGCGCGCCGCCGCGCGCAAGGCCCAGTGCGTGAGTAATGCCCGCCAACTCGCCCAGGCCGTGCGCATGTATGCCGCCGATTATGACCGCAGGCTGGTGCCGGCTCGCGTATGGGCCCCCAACACCGGCACCTTGGGCATAACCTGGTGCCTTACGCTGCAGCCTTATATACAAAACCAGCAGATCCTCATCTGCCCCGAGGATCCCGCACCTCAGCTTGCCTCACGCAGCACTGACCTGCCTCACAGCTACGGGATCAATTACCTGCTCACCTTCAACACCTCCTGGGGCTACTACTACCCTTTGACGCTGTCGATGTCCAGCATAAACCGTATCAGCGACATGATATTGTTCTTTGACCTTAAGAGCGATGCGCACGCCATGGGTGCCTCCTACGTGGCTCATCGCCTCAGCCGCGTGGCCGCACGCCACAACGGCCAGGCTGTCTTCTCCTTTGTGGATGGTCATGCCAAGTCGCTGCCCCTGCAGGCCGTAGACTCTCCGCGCTATTGGAACCCATTCGGTGGCTGAAAGTGTTTAGTAAAGCGGTAAATATTGCGTGCCGGCTGTTCCCTCCGCTGCGGGCAGGCAACAACTAGATAGCAACGGGTGCATGGTTACATGAATACAAGGCTCAAAACATCACAGGTTATTATCATTGCCCTGCTCGGTATCATTGTCATCGCTTTGCTGTATTACGGTATATATCCCAGCATCCGGGCAGTACCTTTGAAGGTTTGCACTACGAATCTGAAGGACCTGGCCATGGGCATGCAAATGTACGCCGCCACCTACGGCGGCTATATGCCCCCACCGGGCACGTGGCGAGATAAGCTAGGCGTCTTCTACGTGCGGGGAATGGAAGCCTTTGTCTGTCCTGCAGCGCATCTGACCCCCGAGCAGCTCGAGCAGTTCAACCAACGCAAGCAGGCCGGCGTCAAGTTCAGCAGCACCGTCCGGCCGGACGGCTACGCCCTGTTCAAACCGCTCGAGGGCATTTTCACTCCACGCATCATCAACCCCGAGCAGACACCGCTGCTGTACGATTCCAACATCTTCTTGCCCAACGCTGCCGACACTCTTGAAAGCCTCGACTTCCGCCACGCCGGGAAAACAGCCAACATCCTGTTCACCGACGGCCACATCAAGGCCATGACAGAAAAGCCCCAGCTTCCGGCCAAGATTCTCAAGCCGCCCAGTGTGCAGCCGCCGAACCTCGCCCCGCCCCAAGGCCACTCC
>JALGVG010000087.1 GCA_029819875.1 Candidatus Zipacnadia bacterium
GATGGCCCCCGACGGCACGATGGCATCCGGCAAGGCCCTCAAGACAATCATCTCCGAGAACAACTTCCCAGCAACGACTGTCCAAGAAATTGCGGAAGCTAGTGCTCAGTTGATTTAGTTCGCCCTGTATTCTTGGCGTTGCATACCATGTGAATTAACGGCATTCACGGGCTGGAACAGTAGTTATGCAGGTTATTGGTTTGTGGCCCGCGCCTGTGTGATGGTGGGCGATGCGGCCCCTCCGGAAGGCAACGGCAACGGCAAGGGACGACGGAGTCGGGCAGGATGCCCGACCCACGGGATAGTTATTGTGATGGCCGAGGCACGCGACAATTATTGACGTGGGGGGACAGTCCCTAAAGGGACAGTCCCCCCATCCCACCGGGTTTTGGAACAGCTTCTAGTTCGGGCCGCTTTTTCCCAGCGCGTTGCGCGCACTTGCGACTGCCGCCTGCGGAACAAATTACATGACACGATTGCCCCTGACATTGCTGATTGTCACACTCAACTGCGCACTCGCATGGGCTGTGCCGGTTCCCATCAACGGGGACTTCGAACGCGCCGGCCAGTTCAGCGCCGAGGGTTGGCACGCTGACGGCCAGTGGAGCTTCAAACTTCGAACGCGCCGGCCAGTTCAGCGCCGAGGGTTGGCACGCTGACGGCCAGTGGAGCTTCAAAGGGCATAAGGCCTATGAGGGGCGGCGGTCGGCCGCTGCCAGTCGCCCTCTGAGCGGCGACCGGCTGGTCTCAAACAGTGGTATGGTGCTGCGGCCTGGTGAGGCTATCACGCTGACGGGATACTACCGTGGCTCGGGGCTGGGCGTCGGCATCGAGGTCGTCGGCCTGCTGGGCATGGCGCTGGCAACGCCGGAGACCACTGAGTTGCAGCCGGCTGAGGAATGGACTGAGTTCTCTATCACCTACGAGCCGCCTGCCGATCTGCCCGCCGACGGGTTCGCCTATGCGCGGGCCTACTGCGAGGTCCTCAGCGACGATGCACAGGGTGTATTTGACAGTTTCAAGTTTGATGACGATGAACTCCCGCCGCCCCCTAAACCAAAGCCCAAGGATGATGACCAGGACGCCGAACCGGAAGAGATACCGATACCTCCGCCGTCTCCCAATCTAGTGCCCAATCCCAGCTTTACCGGCGTCAATTCGCCCTGGCGATGGTCTTGTTTCGGCGCTGACGAGCAGTTGGGCTGGCGGTCGGTGACCTACTCATGCCTGACATTGACGGGTGGGGATGCCCCCGCCGGCTGGAATGCCGAGCTCGACCGCATGGACATCTCGGTCCCGCACGTGTTCTCATTGCGCACCGATTTCTCCGATACCTGCGTAGAGCCTGCCCGGGCGGTGCTGCTGGTCTTCAACGCCGACCATGAGAAGGTCTATCATCACCAGATTCTGCCGCTTACACCGGGCCAGGAGCGGCTGACGGCACTGGTACCTTCGGTCCAGAAGCTGCCGGCAAGTGGCTACGGTCGGCTCACGGTGCTGGTGCCCGACGGCTTTGAGGGCGAGCTGCGTTTCAGCCGACCATCGCTCTTGGCCGACCCGCATCTTCCGTCAATCAGCGCCCGGCAGAAGTTCAGGATCTTCTCCGACCCGCGCAAGGTCAGCATTTTCATACGGGTGCCCAACCGGATTGACCAGATAACCGAAATGGTGACACATCTGAAGTTCGTCAACCGCGCCGGCGTTGGGCTTACCTACGAGAAGCGCAAAATGGCCATCGGGCCGCGTGCTGTGGCGCTATTCCCGGCCGGAGCCAGGCTCAAGTACAACGGCGCTTACAAGCTGGTGATGAGGGCACAGGCTCCTGACGGCTCTCGCACCTTCGCGTACGGCGAGTACCCCTTGGTTATTTCACCGGCGAGGCCCCAGGATGCCAAGAACCTGCAATTCGGCGTCGCGCTCAACGGGGCTGGCACTGAGCGGGTGCTGGCCGCTGCCACTGCCGGTGCCGGTTGGGTTGCGGTGCCGCTGCGATACACCAGCGCCCCATCATCTCACGAGTTCCGCGTCCATGTGCGGCAATTGCACGATCTGGGCCAGCGGGCGCACACGTACGGCGTCCGCCTTGCCGTGCAGATTCGTTTTGTTGCTGACGACGTGCTTTGCGCGGAGGATTTCACAGGCTTTTTCGAGGCCGTCAATTCGGCGCTGGGCAGCTACGCCGACGCCTATGTGCTGGAGGTGTGCCCCGAGTTGCTCGCTGCTGTGGACGGCTACGGGCAGATGGCCGCGATTACCGCGCTCATCAGAAAGGCCCAGGAGGCCGCGCCCGCCGATGTGGACAGCATCATCATGGCACCATTTGGGTCGGTTGTCGGGATTGCAGCGGCTGCTGCTGCGGCTGACAAGCTGCTTCCGGACGCGGGGCATGACGACGCTCAACCGGACGCCTGGCTCGGCCCAGACGCTGAGCCGGCCGCCGACCCCGAACCTGTGGCTGCCATTACCCAGCCAGAGAAGGCCTTGCCGCAGCCGGAATTGGGGCCGGCCTACGAGGCGTTGTACGTGCCGGATTCCGAGCGGTCCGGAAACTGGCTATTGCCGATGGCGCTTGCTGCAGGCCAAGGGCAGCGTGCCGACATTGCGCCCGATGCGCTGATGGTCAGACAAGCGCTGGCCGCGCTGGCGGGAGATTACGACTTGGTTTTCTGGCAAGATACCGGCGAATCGGCCGTTCTCGATGATACCGGTGCCGCGACGCAATGCTGGGTGGCGCTGTGGAACATGTGCTCCCAGCTTCGCGGAAAAGAGTTCGTCGGCAGCGAGACCACAGACGGCGTACACTGGGTGCGCTTTGCCGGTGCGGACGAAGATACGGTAGTCGCCTGGGGTGAGCGGGGCAAACGAATTGTTACCCTCTCAGGCGATCTTCGGGGTGTGTCCAAGGTGGATATCGGTGGCGCACAGTGGCCGCTGAGGTCCCTGGCCGGACGCGCAAAGGCAACACTTAGTACCGACCCGCTGTATTTCGGCCTCTCGCACGGTGCACAGCTCACCATCGAGCCGGCCTTCTTCGCCAGCGGCACTGAGTAGGCCGGATCGCTCACCAACGCGTAGCTCGGCGGTCTCAAATATGCCCGCGTGGGTCAGGCTTTCCAGCCTGACAATGCCTTTCATTCATTCCGTGGATCGAGCATCCCGCAGGCCCTGAGCGAAGTCGAATGGCAGCCCGACTCCCTCCGGCCCACATGCCGTTGCCGTATGGAGGGGCCGTGTCGAACGAAGTGAGGCCGGCCCGCGCACGGCGCTATCCTCGCGAACTCTCTGCATACCCAGACGCCTAACGATAACGGATGGGCCCTCCGAAAGCCAACAGATCACAGGCTGGAAAGCCTGTGCCACGCGATAATAAGCGAAAGGCTGTGCCACGCGAGGATAGCTGGGATGACACCTCTGAAGGATTCCACCAGCCGCGCGTCTAACTATAGATAGTAAGTATCCGCTTGCTTCTCGACTCCTACTGCAGGTGTAACCATGACTGACCAAGGCCGTAACACAAGCCACGCCGACTGTCCCGTTGCGCTGACCATTGCCGGCTCTGACTCCGGCGGTGGCGCGGGTATCCAGGCCGATCTCAAGACATTCACCGTGCTGGGCGTGTATGGCATGTCGGCGATTACGGCTGTCACAGCGCAGAACACCGTCGAGGTCGCGGATGTAGAAGTCCTGCCGGCCTCGGCGGTCACGGCCCAGATTGATGCGGTGATGTCGGACATCGGCTGTGACGCGGCGAAGACCGGCATGTTGGCCACTGCCGAAATAGTCGAGGCGGTCGCCGAGGCCGTGAGGCGCTGGGAGGTGCCCAACCTGGTCGTTGATCCGGTGATGATCGCCAAGAGCGGCCACAAGCTGCTGGCAGATGATGCTTGCGAGACGCTGCGGACCCGGCTTCTGCCGCTTGCAGTCGTAGTCACCCCGAATACCCGCGAGGCGGAAGTCCTCACCGGCCATGCCATATCTGGTCCTGAAGACATATTGTCAGCGGCGCGTGAGCTTTGTTGCACCGGCTGTCGGGCGGTGCTCATCAAGGGCGGCCATCTGGCCGGGGATTGCGACGACTATCTCTATCAGGCCGGCGATGATGCTGCGACTGTGCTTCCCGGCCAGCGCATCAAGACTACCAACACCCACGGCACCGGCTGCACTTTCTCTGCTGTGCTGGCTGCGGGACTGGCACTGGGGGCATCTGTGCTTGAGAGCGCCTGGCTTGCCAAGCATTTCGTCACTCTTGCCATTGCGGAGGCCTTGCCATTGGGTTCAGGCCATGGCCCGACGAATCACATCGCCGCCGCAGAGGCGCTGCGCGAGCGGCTGAAGCCGAACGAATGATGCAACAATATCATCGCGTGGGTCGGGCTTTGTACTGTGGTTATGCAGATTTTGGGCAATCTAAGCCATAGGCCGTTGCCGTTGGCCGTTTGGGTGTGGAGACCTCGCCAGGATAGCGTCGTGCGTGGGCCGGCCTCGCAGCGCACGGAACAACCGTGCGTTGCTCGACGCGGCCCTTCCAACAGCAGCACAACGTGTAATGGGAGACGCCTGCAAGGCTCTAAACTCCTTATACGATTAGAAATCTGCATAACTACAGTTTCTAGCCCGACGGCGGTTGCCTCTTGAGGCCGGCGCAGTAGTCTCATCCGAGCAGCTAGCGGAGGCGTGCCATGTTAGTAAACCTATCCTACGGCAAGACCGGGTTGCAGGTTGAATTACCTGACCGCAATGTAAGGCACGTGCTGGAAATGCCGAAACTGCCGCCGGTGCCTGACCCCGGGGCAGCGGTTGTGGCTGCTTTGGCCGATCCCATCGGCACTGCGCCGCTCGCAGAGCTGGCTGCCGGCCGCAAAGATGCCATCATCGTAGTCTCTGATATTACCCGTCCGGTGCCCAACTCGGTCCTGCTGCCTCCACTGCTGAGCGGGCTTGTCGAGGCCGGGCTGGCTCCGGAAGAGATCCTGATCCTCATCGCCACCGGCCTGCACCGGCCCAACACAGATGACGAATTGGCCGAGATGCTCGGACCGCAGGTGATGAGCTTCGGCTGTCGCATCGAGAACCACCAGGCCCGCGATGTGGATGCGCACGTCAGCGTCGGTGTCACCTCGCGGGGCACGGAGGCGCGGGTGGATGCGCGCTACTTGCAGGCCGACTTGCGGATTCTCACCGGCCTGGTGGAGCCGCACCTGATGGCGGGCTACTCCGGCGGCCGCAAGAGCATTTGCCCGGGGATTAGTGACGCTGACACGATCATGGCCTTTCACCGGCCCGAGCTGATGGATTCGGCACTGGGGGTCTCCGGCAATCTGGATGACAACCCGGTGGATCAGGAGGCCAGGGAGGTGGCACGGCTGGCCGGCGGGGCGGATCTCATCCTCAATGTCACCCTCAACGCGCGCCGCGAGCTAACCGGCATCTTCGCCGGCGACTTGGCCCTGGCCCACGAGCAGGCCACTGCCCATGCGCTGCGCCAGTGCGAGGTGCAGGTGCCTGCGCCGGTGGACATCGTCATCACCACTTCCGCCGGCTACCCGCTGGACCTGACCTTCTACCAGGGGATCAAGGGCCTGGACGCGGCCGCTATCATTGTCAAACCCGGCGGCACCATCATCATCGCCCAGGAGAATGCCGAGGGCATCGGCGGCCCGGAATATGAGCGGATGCTGCTGCAAGCCGATGACCTACACGGTTTGGTACAGTGCGCCCTGGCCGAGGACATGCGGGAGATTGATTTGTGGCAGCTTCAGAAGATGGAGCTGGTCTTGCGCAAGGCGCGGGTGCTCAACTATTCGACCGGCATTCCGCAGGACGTTCAGAGCCAGCTTTTCGTCATTCCGGTGAATTCGGTTGAGGAGGCGGTGGCCGACTGCCTTGCCGAACACGGCCCTGATGCCTCCATCGCCGTCATGCCGGAGGGGGCGTATCTCTTGCCATCAGTGGCCGGCTGAGCATGGCTGCACCCGACTTGAAATCTCGCCCCCAATACTTTATCCTGGAGGACAGGCATCCACCTGACCTGAGCTTGCCGAAGGTTGCCTGTCCATGCCGTTGCTGTTTGGAGAGGCCTCGACAGGCTAGGAAGCCTGTCGTCCAGGAAGGATAGCAAGAAGCGCCGTGCGCCTCTATCAAACCCGGAGGACAGGGATCCTTGCATGTCCATTTTCGTTGCAGGCCACAAGGTGAGTAATTGCGGCTTATCTTGTTGATTGACGGATCGAGTCCAGACACAGAGAGTCTCGCCGCAAGTGAAGCTAAAATCATCGGAGGGTTTTGAATGAAAGTTGCATTTGTCGGACTGCATCACTGGCACGCGCCGTTTTACATGGAAGGTCTGCAAAGGATCGGCCAGCCGATAGCGGCGGTGGCGGACCGTGACCCGGAAATGGTCAAGTTCCGCGCCGAGGCCGGAAACTGCGATGCTCCCCAGTACACCGACTACGCGAAGATGCTTGCGGAGGTGAAGCCGGATTTCATCTACGCCCACGCCCCGCATGACGAGATGACGGAGTTGGCCGAGTGGCTCGTAGATCACGACCTGCCGTTTCATATGGAGAAGCCGATGGGGCTTTCGTGGAAGAAGCTGGCCCGTGTCGCGGAGAAGGCCAACGATAAGAGGCTGTACAACGCGGTGGGTCTGGTCAGCCGCCAGTACGGCATCATCCAGCGGCTGCGGGAGCTGGGCGACGACATTGGCAAGGTAGCGCGCTATTATTTTGCGCTTTTCGCAGGGCCGCCGGTTCGCTACCCCGACTGGAAATGTGAATGGATGCTGCAGCCGGAGCGCACCGGTGCTGGGCCGCTGTGGAACTTCGGCCCGCATGTCATTGATCTGTTCCTGCTGCTGGGCAAATCGCCCGTCGTCGAAGTCAAGGCCCACTGGACCCACCACGTACACAACCTCCCTATCGAGGACCTCTGCACCATATACATGACCAACGCCGATGGGGTGGTAGGCATCGCCGAGGTCAGCTACACGACGCCGGAGGGCTACGAGCGCTTCTTCTCGCTTTCGACCGACAGGCTGCAGGTCTGCACCCAGACGCTGGGGCTGGGGGCTATCAAGCGCTTCGATGGTAACCACGAGGACATTGCCGGGCCGGAGTTTGATGATGTCTATCCGCTGCAGACCAGGGATGTGCTGGAGCGGTTCGAAAGAGGTGACGAGCCGCCTGCCGACATCAATGATATGGTCGCGACACTGCGGGTGATGGAGGCGGCCAAGGCATCGGCCCAGACCGGCGAGGCTGTGAAGCTGCCGGAGGCCCCCGAATTGTAGGCCTTAACGCAGGCAAGATATCAAAGCCCAGCAAAAACAATCAACTTTTCTTGTTTTGAAAGCAGGAATGTGGCAGTATGAGAGCTAATGATGTGGTATAATTGTATGGACTTGAGTTGTTGCGCCATAATGGGGCCGTGGAGGCACATGCGGCACAAAGGATGGTGTCAAAGGATGGACAGGAAAGGCTTTACGCTTATTGAGCTTTTGGTGGTAATCGCGATCATCGCGATCCTGGCGGCAATTTTATTCCCGGTGTTTGCCCGGGCGCGTGAGAAGGCCCGGCAGACCCAGTGCATCAGCAACGCGAAGAATCTGGGAACGGCCTTCGGGTGCTATACGCAGGACTACGACGAGCGGATGCCGTTTTCGAGCGGCGGGCACGACAGTGTAAGTCGCAAATGGTGGGACACCATCTTTGTGTATCTGGCCAACGCCCAGATATATGGCTGCCCTTCCGCAGCGCCCAGAGCCGGGGATGTGACCTACTGCTATAACCTCAACATCGGTCGCTATGGCGATGTCGGGGGCGGCATTCATATCAATGAGATCCTGCTGCCGGGTCGGATGATTCTGCTGAATGAACGGATTGATAATCCGCGTCGGCTGGGCAGCACAGAGTTGGCCGGCTGGGCGTTCCGTGACTGGCCGGACCCGAATGTGTACTACTGGTGCGAGTGGACTTTGCCGCACAACGGCGGCTGCAACCTGGTGTTCTGTGACGGTCATGCGAAGTGGTATGTGATGCTGGGCCGTTCCCACCCCTACGAGCCGACTACAACCGGCACGCCCTACCGGATACCGGATCTGTACATAATGCCGAATCTCAGCAAGTAGTGTGAAGCTGGGCGTCTGGCCCCAAGCGGTCGGATAACATGCCAAGAGTAGTAATAGACGGGCGGGATGGGAATTGATCTCGCCCCTTTTCACAAATGGTCAAAGGCAGCCAATAGGTAAGACTGGGAGAGGGACAGAACACAGAGGATTCGCCGTCAAGCGCAGGAAACTAGACGGGCGGGATGGCAAGTGATCCCGTCCGTTGTTTGTGGTGTGGGGCTGCCTAACCATGGCCCTCACCCCCGGCCCCTCTCCCGCAGGGAGAGAGGAGAACGGCAACGGCTGGGCCGGATGGGGCCCCAAACATCCCCCATTCGGCCCTTCCGAACGACTCTACGGCAACGGAGTCGGGCAGGATGCCCGACCCACGGGATAATTGTTGTAATGCCCGAGGCATGGGATGAATAAAAGGTATTGTCGGGCTGCCCTTCGACAAGCTCAGGGCCTACGGGATGCCCGACCTACGCGACAATACTTGGAAAGCCTGGCCCACGCGATGATGTTTGAACGGAGAAAGAGCATATGACCTCGCAACAGCGCGTAATGGCAGCACTCGACTTCCAGCAGCCTGACTATATGCCCTTTCATGTTGACTTCTGGCCGGAATTCGTCACCGCCTGGAAAAGGGCCCACGACAACTCCGATGATGTGGACCTCAAGGACTACTACGGCGTGGACATCTATATAGCCGTCGGTGACGAAAGCACCTACATGACCAAAGCCGCTACGATCGGGCACGAAGACGGCTATGAAATCCAGCGCGATGGCTGGGGCCGGACCAATCGCGTCAAGCCGGGCGCATATTTCATGCACCAGATTGACAATGCCTATGATGAGAAGGGCGAGCTGAAATACGGGGACTTCGACCCGCCGGATTTGCCCGAGCGCTACGAGCGCCTCGATGCGATCATGGACGACCTCAAGCAGCGATACTGCGTGTTCGTCAAGACCGGCGGGCCCTTCATCCGGACCTACTTCATGACCGGCGAGGTCAACCTGCTGATGAATATGGCCGGCGATAAAGAGCTGGCCAAAGAGCAGGTCATGCGCACGGCCCATCACCTGGCGGCAATCGGCGTGGAAGAGCTGCGGCGTTGGGACCTGTACGACACCGGTGTCTGGATCTTCGACGACATGGCAGCGACCGACCTGCCGATGTTCAGCCCGCAAACCGCCGAGGAAATCCTGGCCCCGGCATGGGGCTACATGGTGGACACATACAAGGCGGCCGGGGCCAAAAAGGTGATCCTGCACAGCGACGGCAATATCGGGCCGCTGCTGGACCTGTTCATTGACCTGGGCTTCGACGGCATCAACCCGGTGGAATACAAGGCGGGCCTGGATTGCGTCAAACTGCGCGAGAAGTACGGCGACAAACTGGCTCTCATCGGCGGGCTGTCGAACGGTCTGATTCTGCCGCGCGGCAACCCTGAAGAAATCAAAGACCACATCCTCTACATCATGTCAGCCGGCAAGGAGGGCGGTATGGTCCTGGGCACGCACTCGGTCGGCCCCGACATTTCGCTGCCCATCTGGGACCTGACCTACGAGACATACGTGAAATACCGCGAGTACCCGCTGAGCCTGCCGCGCGGCTACTGAGAGGAAGACGCATCATGAATAGCGCCATGAAGATGAAGAGCCTCGGGCTGATGATGCTCATGGCCGCTTTCGTCGCCGGTGGAGCAATGGGAGAGCAACTCAGCTTCGACGATGTCTATGGCTGCTACTGGAACGCCGATGGGCTGGTGCCGCTGAACATCGGGCGGCTGGCGAATTACACTATCTGTATCCGCTTCCGGGCGCAACATACCGGAACCTTCACCGAAGCGCGCTTCTACTTCATCTTCCGCAAGCTGGGGTACTATAGAGGCGACGGCGGCGAGGTGCTCATACAGGTGCAGCCAGATGACGGCAGCGAACTGCACGGGCCGTCGGGGGAGGTGCTGGCCTCAGTGCATGTCACCGATCCGATGGCCGGCAAGCCGCTGCGGAAGGTCACCTTCGACCGGCCGGTGACCACCGAAGCAGGGAAGCTGTATCACTTCGTGTTCACCAACCCCGCGCCGGACCCGCTCAACAACTGGGTGTCGCTGGACCAGCTCTACCAGAAGAAGAACACGCCCGACATGCAACCGGCGGTCAGTGACCTCGATCTCGCCATCGTGCTCAAGTGGAACGACCCGCCGTGGAGTGTCCGCCATGCACACACGCCGATCTACTGGATCTACTACGATGACGGGACGGTCTTCGGGCAGGGCTACTACGACGCCCGGTCGCAAAGCGGTGTGCGGCCCCTCAGCGGGGAGAATAAGGTGCGGGAGATATTCACCGTCAGTGGCGGGGATAGAATCGCGAAATCAGTCCGCGTGCGGGTGCGCAAACTGGACGATTCCGGGCCGCTGAAGATAAGCC
>JALGVG010000088.1 GCA_029819875.1 Candidatus Zipacnadia bacterium
TCGCCGCATGTGCCGCTCTCGACGGGATGAAGGTCCTGCTGGTCGACACTGATCCGCAAGGGAACGCCACCAGCGGGGTGGGTATTGACCGCCGCAGCCTGGACAAGTGCATCTATGACATTTTCCTCGACGACGAGTGGGATGGCCTCCCCATGGCTGATCGTATTGCCGAAGTTGTGGTACCCAGCGCGGTGAAAAACTTGTGGGTTCTGCCGGCTACCATCAACCTTGCGGCCGCCGACATCACCCTTGCACACGCCATTGCCCGCGAAACAAAGCTTCGTCAAGCGCTGGAGCGGGCCGTAACACAGTACGATGCCATAATCATCGACACAGCGCCCTCCTTGGGCCTGCTCACTATCAACAGCTTAGCAGCCGCTCAGCGTGTTCTCATACCTATTCAGTGCGAGTATTACGCCCTCGAAGGCCTCTCACAACTACTGGAAGTCATCCAGATTGTCCAAACTCAGATCCACCCCGGCTTGACCATCGGAGGCATTGTACTTACAATGTATGATGCGAGGACGAGGTTGTCGGAGGAAGTAGTCCAGGAAATACGCAGCAAGTTCAGAGGGCGCGTTTTCAACACCATCATTCCGCGGAACGTCAGACTTGCAGAAGCTCCCAGCTACGGGTTGCCGGCGGTGGTCTATAAGCCATCGTCCCGCGGTGCCAAAAAGTACTGGGACCTTTACAGGGAGGTGTTTTTCGATGCGCAGGCGTAGCCTTGGTCGTGGTTTAAGTGAACTCATCGCCGGTGATCTGACCGTGCAGGGGCGGGCCGTTGTCGAAATTCCGGTTGACCAGATCCACCCCAACCGCTATCAACCTCGCAGGGCGGTGCCGGATGATACTCTGGCCGAGCTGGTTCAGTCCATCAAGACACGCGGGGTCATCCAGCCCATTTCGGTCCGCCCGGTGGGCAGCGAATACGAGATAGTGGCGGGGGAGAGGCGGTGGCGCGCCTGTCAAGCAGCCGGCCTGGCTACCGTGCCTTGCATCGTGCAGGATGTATCCGACCAGGAAGCCTTGCAGATGGCCCTCATCGAGAACCTGCAGCGCGAGGACCTCTCCAGCATTGAAGCAGCACACGCCTACCGCAAGTTGATCAACGATTTCGGACTTACCCAGGACCAAGTGGCATCGCTCATCGGCAAGAGCCGTTCCGCCATCGCCAATACACTTCGCCTGTTAGACCTGCCGGAGGAGATTCAAAACAGCATTCATTCGGGAACTATCAGCGAAGGACACGGACGCGCCCTCCTGGGGTTGAGTGAATTCCCCGAGATTCTCATGGAGGCATGGATGTATGTCGAGGCCAACGACCTCAGCGTGCGGGAGACAGAGGAATTAGTCCGCAGGAAGGTCTCCGAGGCTCACAAGCCGCCTGTTACCGCTCCCAAGGCTGCCGGCAGCGCAACTACGGCAGCCGATCCCAATCTCGTCGCGGTCCAAGAGGCGCTGCAGATGGCACTAGGTACACGGGTGAGAATAAAGAGGCGCGCCAGGGGTGGAGGAACAATAATCATAAGCTACCATGATGATGAGGAGCTTACCAGGTTGGTTGAGACCATCGTCCCACCAGACACGATACTGGGGACATCACCTTGATTATAATTGAATAAAACAATAAACCTTTTGCGGCCAATCCATTTTGCAAGGTGCTTGACGACTGCGGCAAGCAATAGTATACTGTGGCTGTTACGGGGCGTGGCGCAGTTTGGCTAGCGCGTACGGTTCGGGACCGTAAGGTCGCCGGTTCAAATCCGGCCGCCCCGACCACCATGATAAGTCCGCGCCTGCTGCCATCAGACAGCAGGCCGTTTCATTTTTTGAGCACCAGCAGGACAGCAGGGGCGGAGCGGCGAAAACAGGTGGCATCTGCGCACTTGGAGGTATTGCGGTGAATTATGCCGATGCCGTGGCACTGCTCCGTCACCTGGTCACCATCCCCAGCGTAAATCCCGCCGCTTCGCCGACGAAGAGCGACACCGTCGGCGAAGGACGCCTTGCACGGTTCATATTTCAGTACCTCAGTGATGCCGGCCTGCACTGCTTGATGCAGGAAGTGTTGCCGGGCAGGCCCAATGTGATTGCCGTGCTGGAAGGCGATAGCACCCCTGCCGTGTTGTTGGAGGCTCACACCGACACGGTGGGTACGGACAACATGGAAATCGCCCCCTTTGAGCCCGGCGAGGAGCCGGATATCGTTCGGGGGCGCGGCTCGTGTGATGACAAGGCAAGCCTGGCGGCGATGATGACGGCGATGGTGCGGGCGGCCCGCCATACGCCGCGCTGTAGCTGCATATTCGCCGCCACGGTGGACGAAGAGCACCTGTTCCGCGGCGTTCACAAGCTTACGACCGAGCCGCTTCCCTTGCCCGTGCAGGGGGCGGTTGTGGGGGAGCCGACGCAGTTGCGCATAATCTGCGCGCACAAGGGAACCGTCAGGCTGCGGATTACCGTGCTGGGGAAGGCGGCTCACAGCGCTGAACCACAGCGCGGGGATAATGCCATCTACCACGCGGCGGCGCTTGTGGAGGTCTTGGCCCGGCATGCGCAACAACTAGCGCAGCGTCCCGCGCACCCGCTGGTGGGCAGGCCCACCTTGACGGTGAGCACTATACAAGGCGGTACGGCCATAAACATGGTTCCCGATCGCTGCGAGATAAAGGTGGACAGGCGCATATTGCCCGGCGAGGAGCCGGCCGCGGTCGCCGCCGAGTTGCGCCAACTGGTTGCAAGGCACGCAAACGGCCGCTTTTCCTACGAGGTCGAAGACATCCTGCTGGATCCGCCCATGGAGCTGTCACCCGATGCTCCCATCGTCGAGCGCTGTCAAAGAGCGCTGGAAGCGGCCGGAGGTTGCAGCCAGGTATGCGGGGCGGCGTTCGGGACCAATGCTAGCAAGTTTGCCATCGCCGGCATTCCCGCCCTGGTCCTGGGACCTGGGGACATAGCCCAAGCTCATACCGCCACGGAATTTGTGCGCGCCGCCGAGGTGGAACAGGCAGCCGACATTTACTTTCGCATCATTACCAATCAATAGGGGAGAGGTGCTGCCCCACGCAAGCGCCGGCAGACCGAATTGCGACGCTGCTTGATTTGCCATCAAGTGCGCTGCGCACCATGTACACTGCCAAGGGGGGCGTCTTGCCGTTGCCGTGCCGGGCAGGCAGGGCAGGATTTATTGGGAAGTCCATTATTGCGCCCGGGGCAAAGGCGGCCGCCGCTTCCGTTCAACCAGGCGCCGCATGACCCGCATGTTTCGGCGGTCATCTTCCTCGGTCCCCGGCGTTTCCATGATGAAGGGCAAGCCGTCCAGGCGGGGATGGTTCACCAGCCGTTTGAACGCCGCAGTTCCGATATTCCCCTGCCCGATGTGCCAGTGCCGATCCCTGCGCGACCCGAGGGGCGCGATGGTATCATTTGCGTGTATCAGCACCAGGCGCCCGCCGCCTAGTTGCCGGTCGATCTCGGCCAGCAGCTCCTCGAGGCCTTCGGGGGTGTGAATTGGGTAGCCGGCGGCAAACGCGTGGGCCGTATCCAGGCATGCCTGCAGCATCCGCGGATAGCGGCTGCAGCCAATGATGTCACGAATTTGCTCGATGCTGCGACCGATGCTGTTACCCTGCCCGGCGGAATTCTCCAGTATCAGGGGGCATGGCGATTCGCTTCTTTCCAGTGCCTCGTCCAAGGTTCGGGCTACGCGCTTTAGGCCGGCGCTTATCCGCCCTCGCGGCCCGACGCTTCCCAGGTGCAGCACAACTCCCGCGGCTTGCAGGAGGGCCGCCCGGCGCAACTCGTCGGCCAGGCAGCGCATGCTCTTGCGCCGCAGGCTGGCGGCCGGGCTGGCCACATTCAACAAGTACGGGGCATGAACGAACAACGGCTGGATGTCGTGCGCCTTTAGTGCAGCCGCAAACCAGGCGGCCTGCGCGGCATCCAGGTGATGCCTCGCCCATTGCACCGGAGCAGAGGTGAAAACCTGGCATGTACTGCATCGGCGCCTGATTGCTCCTGCCAAGGTGCGCTTCCATCCGCCGGCAATGGGGATGTGAAAGCCGAGCCTGATCATCTACCTGCTCTTGTCCCTGAGATTACGAGTGGTCACCGGGGGGCTTCCATACTTGGCCACCAGCCGATCGTGGTAGAGCTTATAGTGCAGATATGCGACAAAGAAGGGGCTGAAACTGGCTAACACCGCACTGATTATCGCCGCCGGCAGCCACGCCCACCACGGCCATCCCAGCCTGCCGAGTACTGCGGCGACAACCATCCCTCCACAAATGAAAAGGACCTTGCGGCCCATGCTTGAATAGTAAAACCTCATCATCTCTTTTTCCTTGACAGGTAGACGAACCGACGCCTATAGTAAAGTCTTGTATATATTCCCGCCCGACGGCAATTTACCTTGCTCGTCTCATGCAAATCAGGTGGTACCGATGAAAGTAGCATTTTGTGAAGCTTTCGCCGGAATAAGCGGCGATATGTTCCTGGGTGCGTTGTTGGATTGCGGCCTGCAGTTGGAGGCGCTGCAAGCGGAACTGGCCAAGCTGCCCGTGACAGGCTGGCAAATAACGGCAAAAAAGGTCAGCAAATGCGGAATCCAGGCCACCCAGGCCCTTGTTAGTCTCAGTGCCGAGAATGACCATGCACACCACGACCACGGCCATTCGCATGGCCGCTCATGCGCCGAACTGGTCGGCTGGGTGGAGAATTCCTCACTGCCCGCCGACGTCATTGAAAAAGCTACCGATATTCTGTGGAGCCTGGGGCGGGCCGAGGGTCATGTTCACGGCATGCCCCCTGAGGAAGTGCACTTCCACGAGCTGGGCGGCATTGACACCATTATTGACGTTGTCGGAGCGGTAGTTGGCCTCAAGCTTCTGGGCGTCGAGCGGCTGTATTGCTCCCCGTTGCCTGTTTCCCACGGCTCCATCCGCTGCGCCCACGGCATACTGCCTGTCCCGCCTCCTGCCGTCGTCGAATTGCTGCGCGGAGTACCCACCAGGCCCTTGGATGTGGAGGGCGAGACCGTCACTCCCACCGGCGCCGCCCTCGCCGTGGGCCTGGCCGAGGGCTTCGGGTTGATGCCCGCCATGACGCTGGAGGCCAGCGGCTACGGGGCAGGCAGCCGTGACTGGCCCCAGTTGCCCAACGTCCTGCGCCTGTGCATCGGCCAGCGGGAACCGCAATTGATGCCGGGGGCCGAAGGGGGAGAGGGGCAATGGCCCAGCCTTGTGGCGGAGCAGATCGTGATGATTGAGACCAACCTTGATGACATCAATCCCGAGCTGGTCCCCAACCTGCTGGACAAGTGCCGCGAGGCTGGGGCCACAGACAGCTGGCTGTCTCCCATCCAGATGAAAAAGGGGCGCCCGGCGTTCAAGCTCACCGCCCTGGCACCGTACCAGCACGTTGAATCGGTCAGCTCAGCAATCGTCGAGCACAGCACGACCCTGGGCGTGCGCTTCTCGGTCTGGGAGCGCCGCTGCTTGCCCAGGGAGCTTGTCCAGGTTGAGACCCGCTTCGGCCCGGTGACGGTGAAGATCGGCAAGCTGGGCGAACGCATCATCACCATGGCCCCCGAATTCGAGGATTGCCGACGGCTTGCCGTGGAGGCTGGCGTGCCTGCAAAGTTGGTGTACACCGCCGCCCTGGCGGCTGCACACGATACCCTGGGCAGGTGAAGTGCCCGTAAGATTGCACCATGCCGGCCTTACAGGGCTGCCTTCCTCGGCCGGTGCCTGGTGCCCGCGTGCCAGCAGAATGTCGGCAGAAAGCAGCCGGGCCTTGACGTAGACGGCAAGGCCCGGCTCTCGTTTCTCTTTGTGGAAAACCGCGGAGCTTAAAAGGCTATCTCCAGCGCTGCCTGCAGCATCTCCTGGTCGCCGGGGTCAGGCAGCAGGTTACCCTGCCGATCCGTGCTCGGCTTGTCGCTGCGCTCCTGGCGTGCGTACGTGAGCACCATGTCAACCCCGTCAGCGAGGTGGTGGCGGGTGCGAATAGCCCACAGCTTGTCAAAGGCCAGGCAGGCCACCGGCGCATTGCGCCACTCGGGACTATCCTCCGTCACCTTGTAGTAGGTGAACTGCACCGGCAGCCCCCATAGCTTCACCCACAGGTTGCCTCCGAGGAAGTAGAGGTTGGACATGATCGGAGGCCGCCGCAACCACCGCTCCCAGTAGAAGAGGTTCGGCGTCCAGATGCACTGCACCCGCTCTATGCCCGGATGCAGCGAGGAGTACTGGATGTCATACTCCGCGCTGGCAAACGAATAGTAGCCCTGCAGCCACAAGCTGCCGCTCTTGTACAGGTCGGCGATGGCCATGTACGCGGTCGGGTCGTTGGTGGGGGGGTAGTTCTCGCGATTGGCATGCCGCTGCTGCCAGGCGAACTCGAACTGAAGCCACTTGTCGCCGCTGTAGCGCCACGCAATGTCAAAGCTTCGCGCGCGCTCCGCACCCACCCCCTCAGGCAGCCAGTTGATGCCGACCTTCATCCGCCCGCCGTCGTACGACAGCCGCGTGGAATAGTATTCATCGGTATCCTTTTCCCAGCCGGTGTGCGGATAAACCGGAATTCCCTGCCATGCGTACGATGCGCCGGCATACATCCACTCCAGGTTGAATCTCGTCCCCCGCAGGTGGTGGTGATAGCTGTACAGGCCCTGGATCGAGCGCCGCTCGTTGTTGGCCACCAGGCCCAGTCCATACTTGTAGTACTGCCGCCCGAATACCCAGTAGCTCTCCCCGCCGGTGCGGTGGCGCATCCACGCCTCGTCCAGCCACACCCGGTCATCCCCCCACGCCTTGGGGAAGGGGTAGTTGGGAGGGACATTGAACTCGTACGGTTCGCGTATCTCCACCCCTAACACGCTCAACGGCAGCGGCTGGGAAGCCACCTTCACTGCAACATACCCCTTGGTATCTTCGCCGATGTTCCCCGATACACTTATCTTTGCCGTAAGCGCGTCGTTCTCGCGGGAGGCGTCAATGTCACCGATGTAGCCGATCCGGTAGTCTATGTACCCGTGGGCCTGTGTCTTGGGCGCCTCCAGCTCGGCGACGCGCTTGGACAGGTCAGCGACCTTCGCGCCCAAGGCCTCGGTGTCGCCTCGGATTATCGCCAGTTCATTGCTGAACTCGTCGGTGAGCCGTTTTACCAAGGCGCGGATTTCGTTCTCGTCCACCCTCGCCGGCGGCCCCTGGGGTCCACGCGGGCCGCGTGGTCCTGCCACTCCAGCCGGCCCCGGCGGCCCTGCCGGTCCGACCGGCCCTTGGGGCCCGCGGGCACCCGGCTCGCCCTTGGGACCTTTCGGACCCGGCGGCCCTTCGCCCAGCATGTCCACCAGTCGCGATACCGCCATGGCGAATTCATAGCGCGTTATGCGGCACTCCCCGCGGTAAAGGCCGTTCTCGTCGCCGATTACTATCCCCTTGGCCGCCAGTTGCCGCACCGCGTCATAGGCCCAATGTTCAGGGGGAACCGTGTCAAGAGGGCTGGGAGCAGCCGAAGTCTCGGCGTATGCACCACTGACCGCCAACACCAGCACCAGCGCACAAACAACACTCAGCAGCCGTCGCATCTGTGCCACCTGCCTTTACCATCCCATCTGTTGGTACATCCACAGTAATGCTTCTTTAGAAGTCGTACTGCCCCCCTGCCAAGCACCGGCTCCGTGCATTACCTGCAAAAGATACGATACTTCATTCGCCGACGGTGCCCACAATCCTGCTTGTCCTGGTAACCGGCGAAAAAGAAAAGGCCCTGCAAATCGCTTTGCAGGGCCTGTGAAGTTTCGTCGGCTTGCAACTACTAGTTGAAGCCTACTACGGCCTCCAGCATCAGCAGCTCCTGGTCCTGCAGGTAGCTGTAGTAGCTGTTGGCGTTCTCGCGAGCATAGGTCAGCACGGCGGTGACGCCGTCAGCGACCTCCCTGCTCACCCGGACGGCCATCAGCGTATCATACGGGACCTCGCTGCTGCCGGTAAGCCACGGCCAGTAGCTGTAGCCCCAGTAGCTGCTGTTGGCCTCCAGGTTGTAGTACGCCAACTGGATCGGTGTGGAGCCGATGCTGAAGTCAAGCTGCCCACCGATGACTTCGAGGTTCGCCATGGCCAGCGGGTTGCGCAGCCAGCGCTCCCACGGTACCTGGTCGCCGGTCCAGCGATACCACTCGAAGTACGGGTTGGCAGTGCTGTACCACACGTCGTAGGCGGCATCCAGGTCGCTGTAGTAGCCGCGCAGGCTCCAGTTGCGACCCTTCCAGATATCCAGCATCGCCATGTAGGCGGCCGGGTTGTTGATGCTCCAGTTGTCGAAGCCCAGCGCGTCCGTGAGCATCCGCGCGTACTCGAAGTACAGTTCGCGGTTGCCCCAGAACTTCGCCCACAGGTCGACGCTCCAGCCTTCCTCCTGGCCGTAACCGTTAGCCAGGTAGTTGCCGCCTATCCTCCAGCTCGGGTTGTCCCACTGCATCCGTGCCGACAGGTAGCCGTCGTTGGTCTCGCCTACCCACGACAGGAACTTGTACGTGGAACCGCCGGCGAAGAACTCCCAGTCCAGGTTGGTGCCCCAGACATTGGAGAACTGCCCGCGAATGCCCTGCTGGGACTTGCGCTCGTTGTTGACCAGCAGTCCGCAGCCGTAGGACTGGAACTGGCGACCGAACGTCCAATCGCCCTTGATGAAGCCCTTGGTGTTGAACCGCAAGTAGGCCTCGTCAAGGAACACCTGCTCGGCGAACCGCGCATCCACGGTCGGGGCAAAGTAGTACGGGCCGCCGAACTGAGCGGTGCCGTACATTGCCTCATAGTACGGGAAGATAACCCGCGGCCGATCGAACTTGTCGCGCACCTTCAAGGCGACCTTGGCATACAGGTCATCGGTTACCTGACCCTCGATGCCGATCTTCGCCGTCAGGTTGTCGAACTCGTTGTCCCCGTCCAGGCTGTCATCCTCCCTGTACCCATTCGCTGCGCTCACCAGCTCGCCATCGTACCCGTCGTACCCGTCGTTGATGAACTCCCCCAGGTACTCCAGCGCGTTGGTGTTGTTGGTCACCAGGCCGATGCGGTAGTCAATCCAGCCGAACGTATGGGGACCCTTGGCCTCCTTCTCCAGGGCGGTTACCCTGTCGCTGAGGTCGGCCACGTCGTCCGAGAGGTAGTCGAGATCGTCGCGGATATCGGCGAGCTCATCCTTGAACTCGTCCATCAACCGCTGCACGATAGCCCTCACCTCGTCGGGATTGACCTTCCCCTCCGGGCCTCGGTCACCCTTCGGTCCCGGCGGGCCTGGAGGTCCCTGCGGTCCCTGCGGACCTTGCGGGCCGGCCGGACCTGCTGGACCACGATCGCCCTTGTCACCCTTGGGGCCCTGCGGACCCTGCGTGACGGGAATGACATCCAGCAACCGGCTGATGGCCATCGCAAACTCGTAACGAGTCATCGCGCGGTTGCCGCGGAACGTGCCGTCGGGATAGCCGATGATAACGCCCTCGTCCACCAGCCTTTGTACTGCATCATAGGCCCAGTGGTCGAAAGGCACTGTCTCGGCTGGATTCGCCTGCGCAAAGCACGGCGCCGCGACGGCGATCAGCACGCAAACAGCAATTGCATATCTTGTCATGTTGTTTTACCCTCCTGCTTTTTTTACCGGGGAAGACGGCCGCCGGCAGCTTCCCTGCCAGTTGCCGCTTCGCCAAGACAAAGTGGTCTGTTTCTGGAGGGCGTTGATGCAAGTTGTCCTTCGTTGCCTTGCATTACTTCGCCCTCGGTCTGCGTTTGTAGCTTTGTCCTGCTCCCAACCGCTTCCTCTGCCCGTCCGGCGTGGAGGACCCTCCCTTCTTTGCCAGTATCGACCGGCAGGGCGGCTGGGCGCCCGGTTTCGTGGGGCAAATTCCCGCCCCACTCTGCACTGGACTATACCATTCGCCAGTGCTCGAAGTCAAGACCTTGGACAGCCTGGAACTTTCCATAACCGACAAGCGGCGGCCTTGAGATACCTCAGTCTACTGCTCACCCTCACCCTCGTCACCGCCGCCTTCTTCTTCGTCGGGCACCTCGACCCATACCTTGCCCCGGCCGCCGCAATATGAGCATCTTACCACCGCCCACTCCCGCGGCCTGCGCCCTGCGGCGACCAGGCAGTCCCGGCAACTGCGGCCGCCGCTCCGCGTGCAGTTCTTGTTGCCGTTGCAGTGTTTGCAGGTCACCAGTTTCTTGGCCATTCTATCACTCCTTCAACCCGATCT
>JALGVG010000089.1 GCA_029819875.1 Candidatus Zipacnadia bacterium
ACAGCAGACACTTGCCTGGGGCGCCTATCATCGTCACGGTAATATTGGTGTTGCTATTGACGGCCTGTGCCGTCTTTAGTGATACTACCCCCTCCTACGACGAATTCGCTGCCTATGCCGTGCTGACGACGAACGACGACCTGGACGTATTCGCCGGCACTGTGTATGGCGACGTGGGGGTGGCTCCTGACCAGGAGTTTTATATCTCCGGCTCTTCGTTCGTGGATGGTAACGTGTATGTGTCCGACCCCGGCCTGGTGACTGTCGTATCGCCCGGCTGGATCGGCGGGACCGTTACCTACGATACGTCGCTTGCGATTGATGATGCCAGGGAGCTGTCCACGATGCTGGCTGGTATGGCGGGCACAAGCATCCCCGACATCACCGGCTACACAACCATTACGGCCACCGGCAACGGCTATAATGTGTACAACGTCGGACGCGTGGACCTCAGTGACCACCATGTCGTCACGCTCAACGGCGGTGCCGATACCTGGTTTGTCTTCAACGTGAGCGACGAGTTCCAGATGAGCGGTACCCCGGAAATTGAGCTGGTGGGAGGCGTTACTGCCGACCACGTGATATGGAACATAACCGCCACGGCCGAGACCGACATCAGCGGCGATTCCTTGGTGTACGGCACGGTTCTGGCTCCTGATTCCTACGTCAAGGTCAACGGCGGCGAGATATACGGCCTGGTGGTGGGCGACTATGTGCGGCTGGACTCTGACGGCGTAGTCCACCACGTTCCCTGGGAGCCGGTGCCCGAACCCGGTACCTGGGTGCTGATGATGAGCGCCCTGGGGATGCTAGGATACCTCAAGCGGCGCCGGGCTGCGTCCCAAGCCGGGTAAGTACTCGATAGCTGGCGAGATCCTGCAGCGCGGCGACCGGGTAAGCAGGTCGCCGCGCTTTTCTTTTCCCCTCTTGCATATCTGCCCCGGACTCTATATTATGGATGCCGCTTGTATTCCCCATGAAGAGGTACCGGCGCCCATGATATGCGGCGACAAGCACCGGCGGCACCTGTTGCCGTTCGAGGAAGTTGAGCATACTGCTGACAAGGCCCTGCGTGTGTACGGCCACAACTTGCAGGAGCTGATAGAGAACGCCTGCCGGGGAACGATTTGGCTGCTGGTTGACAACACGGCCCTGGTTGCCACGCAGTCCGTAAACCTGCACGTGGAGGCCGCCGGCCCTGAGCAGCTCATCGTCCGTCTTCTCAAGGAGCTACTGTACCTGGTAGACGACCGGCAAGCCGTGCCCGTCGGCGTTGATGCCGTACAGCTCGACGAGCGGCAGATGCAGGCGGCATGCGGCGTGGGAGTTGTGCCCTTGTCCGAGGCGCGCCCGTACCTGCGCAGCGCCATAAAGGCGGTGACTTACCATGACTTGCATATCACGCGCTGTGGTGGCCTGCTTTCTATTGTTGTTACCTTTGACACCTGACATCTTCCAGTGGCCTGCGGTTGCGACAGCCCCGCATCTGCAAGCCGCCGCCGCTGATTGCCCTGTGCAGCTTTTGGCCCAGCAGCTGCCATCCCCGCCGGAAAGGAGCTCTCCAACCATGACCCTGTTCCACGGCACCGTCGCTGATGAGGCCGGCAACCCATTGGAGGCCGTCGCCGTCAGCAACGGTGAGCAGATCGTATTGACCGACAGCCAGGGAAAGTTCGAACTGCAAGCCGACCCTGCGCTTCATCCCTTCATCTTTGTCACGCGCCCGGATGGATACATACATGGCACCTGGTACTGCTCAACTGCTGGCTCGGGGCGGGCGCTGCGATTCGTTTTGGCCCCTTTGCCTAATTCGCAACAACGCACAGGCCGGCAGACTGTGTACTTAGCTCAAATCACCGACCTGCACCTCGTAGTGAAAGGTTCCAGTGGCGCCGAGAAGGTGGATGAACTGCGCCGTGACCTGCAGGCGGTGATCGAAGCGGCCCCCGACGTTGACCTTGTGGTCGCAACCGGCGACTTGACCAACTACGGTGACCTCGCCAGCCTCCAGGCGCTTGGCGATATCTTCTCGCACTTCGACCGACCTGTCGCCCTCATGTTCGGCGGCCATGACGGCAACGAGGAACGCCGCGACAACCCTGATGACCGGCCGTGGACGCGTAACTGGCAGCAGACAATCGGCCCCCTTTACTACTCCCTGGACCTGGGCGGTTGGCACATCGTGGTCTGTCCCGATGAGGACAGCTATTTCGGCCCCGAGCACGCCGCTATCAAGCAGCGTTGGTTGACGGCGGACATGGAATTGGCCCGCAAGGCCGGCAAGCGCATTCTCCTGGCCCGCCATACCCCGCCTAGCAACGAGGCAGTGGAGTTCCTCGCCAACCAGGGTGTCGAGGTCGTCCTCTTCGGCCACTGGCATTCCTCTAAATGTTACCGCTACCGGTCGGTTACGGTACTGGGGACCCCCCCGTTGGTGTTTGGTGGAATTGACTTCATGCCCCGCGGATTCCGCGTAATCCGGCTCGGCCCCGGTAAACCCCAAACCCAATACATTGCCCTCCAGTCCTCGCGGCATCCAGTGCTGCGGGAGCGTGGCAGCGGAATGCTCCGCATCGCCTGGGCACGGGCCACCAAGACTCACCTTCACCGCGGCGAACCCCTGGTTAGTGACCACGACGTGTTCATTCCTGTCCCCGACGAGGAGGGCCGGGGTAGGGCCGGTGTCTTGTGCCTGGCGCTTGAAGACGGCCACCGGCGCTGGTTTGCGCCCACCGCTGACTCAGTCCGCGGCAGCCTAGACGCCGCTGCTGGCCTGCTGTTTGCCGTCACGCAGACGGGTGAGATTGTCGCCTTGGACCAGGCGACCGGCAGGCGTGTCTGGTCACAAAAGTTGGACCATTTTCCCGATCGGTGGATCTACACAGGCCCGGCCGTTGCAGCCGACGTTGTCATTGCCGGCACCGGCGGTGGGGGACTGCAGGCCTTCGATCTCACAACTGGTCAACAGCGCTGGAGTTGGGGCGGTGACTGGAAGTGTGACGTCTGGTCACAGTACGCCACGCCGCTGGCTATCGGCGACCGCGTTGTTGTGATGCTGTTCCGCAAGGGCGCCTATTGCCTGGATGCCCACACCGGAGAAACACTGTGGTGCTTCGATTGCAACTACGAGTACCTGCTTGCCCCGATGCTCTTCACTGGCTCTGCAGTGCTTGTACCCGCTCACCCTGCCCGCCTGCACGCTCTCGATCCGCAAACCGGGGGCTTGCTGTGGACCCGCCAGGCAGCCGGGGATGTGATTGCCTGGAACTGCGCCCATAACTTGCTGGTCGCCAACACGCAGGAGGGCCCCACCGAATGCCGGCGCGTGGGCAGCGGCAGGTTGCGGTGGCGGTACGAGCACAACGACGACCTGCTGGACATGGTGCCGTATCGCCGCGCAATACGCAGCGCTGTGGCCAAGCCGCTGGTGACCTCCCGCGGCGTGTTGGTGGCCGGAGCAGATGGAATCGTGAAACTGCTTGACGCCAGGACCGGCACCGCGCGGGACACGCTGGATGTCGGTGCTCCCGTGGTGGCGTCCGCGATGGGCCCGGACGAGACGGTCATCCTGACCACCTGGGACGGCCGAATAATCCGCCTTGACATCGCGGCAATGTGAAGAAAGCCGCAGGCCGGCGGGGGCGCTTTTTGCGGCCATCTGCGGCCCGTACCCTGGGGCCGGCGGCGTAGCATATCCCCGACAGATCAGTCAGATCAGTGCATGGCTGCAGGATTTTATTGATAAGCAGAGAAGATACTATTCACAAGGCGCTTGTAATAAGATATAATAGGCAACACGCATGTGGCGTTTGATACCACCAAAATGAAAGGATGGTTGTCATGACGCGAAAGCTGACTGCCGCCCTGGTAGTGGTGGCCATGGTGATAGCTCTGGCAGCAGTTGCAGGCTGCGCCAAGAAGACACCGTCGGGGCCGCCACCAGGTGCTCCGCCGGCCAAGGGTGCCATGCCCACGGTCGGTGGTCCCGGAACAGAGGAAGAAGCCGCCCCCGCTGAAGAAGGCGTCGAGAGCGAAGAAGGCACGCAAGCCGAAGAGAGTGCTGCTAACGAAGAGGCGCCCGAGGAAGCCCCTGCCGAGGAAGCTCCTGCCGGGGAAGCCACGGGAGCAGGTGGCGCCTAGTCATAGCAAAAACATCGCAGTCAAGGATAATAAGACGCCACGACCCAAATCGGGGCTGGTCGTGGCGTCTGTATGTTTTGGCTGCAAGCCGCGCAGGATTGCTAGCGGCCCATTAGCACCATGTAATCGCGATGCACTACCTCGGGTTGGCCGTCATGGCCCAGTATTTCCTTTATTTGGCTGCTGTGGGCACCTAGAATACGCTCCACCTCGTCGGCGGCATAGTTGGTCTGGCCGCGCGCTACTTCCTCGCCGTCCGGGCCCAGAATGCGGATGATGTCGCCGGCCTCGAAGGTTCCGATCACCTTCACAATTCCCCGCGGCAGCAGGCTTGCACCGTCTGATTGCTGCAAGGCATCCCGCGCCCCGGCATCCACCACCACCGCCCCTCGCGGCTCGGTCGCTGTTGCCATCCATAGCTTCCGTGCCGGCGCCGGCGTGCCCGGCACAAAGAACGTCCCCACTTGCCTGCCCGCCATCACGTCTACCAATATCCCGGGGGCCTTGCCGTCGGCCATCACCACCGCCACCCCGCATTCGGTCGCCATCCGCGCGGCCGCGATCTTCTTCCTCATTCCCCCCCGCGATTCCGGGCCGCCGGCCGCCCCGGCGTAGTGCGTCACGTCCTCCTGGGGCCTGACTATCGAGATGAGCTGCGCGTCAGGACTGCTGCGGGGATCGCGGTCGAACAGCCCCTTCTGGTCAAACAAGAATACCAGCACATCCGCTTGCACGCTGGCCGCTACTACCGCCGCCAGCTTGTCGTTTTCGCCGAAGGTAACCGATTCCACCGAAACGCTGTCGTTTTCATTGACGACGGGAACCACGTCGGTGGACAAGAGCGCCTCAAAGGTGTTGCGAATGTGCAGGTAGCGCTTGCGATCCCGCATGTCTTCCATGGTCAGCAGGATCTGCGCAACGGTGATGTGGTGAATGCGGAACGCCTCGACGTACTGGTGCATCACCTTGGGCTGACCCACGGCCGCCGCCGCTTGCCGCAGGCTGATGTTGTCGTGCTTGCGTTGCAGCTTCAAGGTGCGTCGTCCCACGTGGACTGCCCCGGAGGTGATGATGATGACCTGGCAGCCTCGCTTGCGCAGCTCCGCCACCTGGGTGCTGAGACCGGCCAGGAACTGCTGGTCAAGCCCCTCGCCGGGGTCGGTGATGACCCGGGTCCCAATCTTGACGACGATGCGCTTGGCCTGCCGCAGAATCCGGCGTTCGTCAGCCCCTTGCCCGGCCGGTTCGCTCTCAACCTGCGGTTGCTGTCGGCACATTACGTCCTTACCTGCCCCTCCCCGTGCACTACGTACTTGTAAGTGGTCAGCTCCCGCACTCCGACGGGACCCCGGGCATGGAGCTTGCCCGTCGAGATGCCGATCTCCGCGCCCATGCCGAACTGCCCTCCGTCCGTGAAGCGCGTGGACGCATTGTGATACACACACGCCGAGTCTACTTCCCTCAGGAAGCGCTCGGCGTTTTCGTCGATGTCGGTCAATATTGCTTCGGTCAGCCCCGAAGTATGCAGCGCAATCTGCTCCAGCGCCTCGTCCAGGGAGCCTACCACCATCACGGACAGTATCAAGTCCAGGTATTCCGTGTCCCAGTCCTCGGCGGTAGCCGGCACCACGCCGGGGCATAGCTTCACCGTGCGTGGGCAGCCGCGGATCTCCACCCCCGCCTGCTGCAGGTCCGCTACGATGGCCCGCAACGCCTCCTCGTTCTTTTCATGCACGTACAGATTCTCCACCGCATTGCACACCCCGGGGCGCTGCACCTTTGAATTGTGCACCACCTTCACGGCCATCTGCAGGTCGCAGCTTTCGTCTACGTATATCTGCGTCATCCCCCGGTCATGGGCCAGCACGGGCACCGTGGCCGCCTCGGTAACCGCCTGGATGAGACCCTTGCCCCCGCGCGGCACGATAAGGCTCAGGTACTGGTCCATGCGCGCCATCACCGTGACCGCCTCGCGGTCCGTAAAGTCCAGGATTTCCACGCAACTTTCCGGCAGGCCCACGGCCTGGCAGGCATCCCCCAGGATCTCGGCGAGGGCGATATTGGAATTGATCGCCTCCTTGCCTCCCCGCAGCAACACCGCATTGCCTGCCTTCAAGCACAAACCGGCGGCGTCAACCGTCACGTTCGGTCTTGATTCGTATATGATGCCCACCACTCCCAGCGGCACCCGCACTTTTTCGATGCGCAGACCGTTGGGGCGCGTCCACGTTTCGAACACTTCGCCCACCGGGTCCGGCAGCTCAACGATGTCCTCCAACCCCTTTGCCATCTCCTCGATCCGCTTCTCGTCCAGTCGCAGGCGGTCCAGCATAGCGCTGCTTAAGCCCGCATTTTCGCCGTTTTCCATGTCAATAGCGTTCGCCCGCAAAACCTTGGCCTGCCGCGCCCGCAACAGCTCCGCCATTTTCGCAAGCGCCTCGTTCTTCACCTCTGTCCCTGCAGCCTGCAAGCTCCTGCTGGCTGCCTTGGCGCGCCTTGCATGGGTCTCAACTCTATCTGCAACACTCACTGCAATCCTCCTCTACACGTGGATAGTAGGACTAAGTCTAAAGCATTCCTCCCCTTATTTCAAGTGTAACGGACTTTGCAGGGGAACTGGAGATGTGGTAGATTTGGTGCCGACGATTTGCAGCCGCTTCAACGTTACCAGGAGGTGGCATCGGTGCGCGCCCTTAGCCTATGCCTCGTCTGGATGGTTATCGCTGGCCTGGGCAGTGGAACGGCCTGTGCCTGGGAAGTGTATCAGGTACATCCCTTCGTCGAAGCTACCGCCGACCAACTGCCTGACCGTCTCAGGACGCCGGCGAAGCGAATCTCCCTGGTCGGATTGCAGAATGACTGGATACACAAGGCCATAGCCGTCGCTACCACCGGTGAAGAGCAGGTGACGGTTACCTTGAGCCTGGCTGGCTCCCCTCGGTTTTGCAAGCACGTGCGCCTGCGGGTGGTGGGGTTCGTCAAGCAGACCGATTACGGCCATTCCCTCGATCCCATCTTTGACAATCCCCGGGTGATAAGCCTCGACCACAAGCGATATATCCGCAACCTTCCAAACATCTACCGGTTTCCCACCGTGACGGCAACAGCACGTGACCCGGTGTTTGTTTGGATAACGGCTGACACGCGCGAGCTTCCCGCCGGCCATTATGCGGGGATTCTGCGTGTCAGCGATGAGCATGGCCGGCTGCGGCAATTGCCGGTAAACCTCAGTGTCAGGCCCGTGCTGCTGCCGAGCGAAAACCCCCTTGTCACGATGGGTTGGCAGTGGCTGCCCGCTGCACCTACCAAGCTGGCGGCTGCCAAGTTCTACCATGATTACGGTATCAATGCCACGCACCTAGACGCCGACATGCCGGCCTGTCGCGCGGCGGGCTTCAAGTTCTTCATGTTCACCTTTGCGCCCTCATGGAAAGGAAAACCGCCGCAGCAAGTGGACGAACGCGCCGTCGACAAACGCATTGCCCAGATCAAAGCCATGATAAGGAAACTCCGGCTCAAGCCCAACCAGTGGGCGCTGTATACCATTGATGAGCCGAATGACAAGTCAGTACCCAACCAGGTGCAGTGGTGTAAGTACCTGAGAGACAAATGGCCCGCGGTGCGCTTTGTATTCAATCCAGGCTGGGGACCGGGCCCGACCAACCAATGGTGCAGCATACAGGGTACGGTCCAGCCGCTGCTGAAGTACGCCACGATCTGGATGCCGTACTCCCATTGGCTGTGGGATGACAAGGCGCCGCAATCACTTGAACTGATGAAATCGCACAGCGAACAGGTATGGTTTTACGAGATCATGAACTTCACCTACACGCGCCGTCCCACCGTGGGCCGCGACATGCTGCGCACCCTGGCCTGGACCGCCTGGAAGTACAGGTTGCAGGGGGCCAGTTGGTATTCCCTTAATGCCATCAGCCGGACGCCGTACGCCGATGATGCCAAGGGGGATCAATACGGTGCCGTCTACTACACCGTTCCCGCCCGCAGCCTCGAGGCGCTACGCCAGGGCATCCAGGAATACAAGCGCCTTTACCTGCTGCACCGCCTGGGCGCCGATGACGCGGTGCTGGACGCCTTCGCCGATCGTGTGCTCCGGGCCAGGCATGTCACTGAAATTGACCAGGTCAGGCGCCGGATGGATGAACTGCTGCTGGAGCGCGTTAAAGATTCGGGGCGCTTCTAACCGGTAGGGTCATCTCCGGGTGAAATTGAGGGTGGCTTGATGAGGTGGTCGGCCGGCGCTGCGCTTTAGGCCCGTCCTGCCAGCCAGCAGCGCGGATTGTCTTCGGCGGCAACCAGCAACTGAAGGCTCTCTAACGCCTCCTGGGAAAGTGAAAATCCGCGACTGGTCAATGCCGCCTGGGGACTACGTTGCAGGGCAAGTACAAAGCTCGGATCAACTCTCCATAGTGCGCGAATTTGGCGCAGTTGAATGGTGTCGAGATTAGACAACAGGTGCAGGCATCTGCTCATCAACGCCGCGTCAGCGCCGTTTAGCCGGCACGCCAGTTCCAGGCGCCTTTGGGCCTCGGCGCACCGACCACGCTGCACTTCCGCCAGCCCCAGGTAATAGTGCGCCCACGCATCCGCCGGACACGCCTCCACCCACCGATGCGCCAGCCGGTGAGCCGCCTCATACTCCCCTTGGGCTGCATACACTGCCGTCATTATTCCCAAAATGCCGGCGTCGGGGGCATGAACCTGCAAGTAGAAGTCGCATATCCGTGCTGCCTGCTGGAGGCTTCCGTCGCTGAGGTACATGTACGCGAGGGTTTGCAGTTCAGTGGCCTTCAGCACCGGCCACCTGCCTCGCCGATCCCGCGCCCCCTCATGGCTACCTGAAGCTGCCACTGTCATCGCTATCACCGTTTCTGCCATGTGTGCTGTCTACTTTACTGCCTGTATGAACTTTGAGATAGTGGAAGATTTACGTAGTGCGATTTGCGATGGGTTATTCGCCCCCCCAGCATGCATGAATTGGCTGAAAACTTGCCTAAAGCTATACTACACCAATTGCGCCGGTCTTGCAATAGCCGGCAAGCTGAATTATACTCAACCGTTACGTGCAGGGCCAACCGGCAACCTCCGGCGTCTTCTGCCCTCCGTCAGTCGTTGGCTCTGCGTTCCCGAAGAGTCCCCTGGGCTTGCCGGTCGAAAACATTGTAGCCAAGCATGGATGGAAAACACATGACTTTACCGCTATCTGACCTTGACGATATTGTAGCCGCGTTTGGAAGAGGGGAGTTCGTCGCGCTGTTGGACGATCCGGAGCGCGAGGGGGAGGCCGATCTGCTGCAGGCGGCGGTCCACGTAACCGGCGCCAGCCTCAATGCCATGCTCACCTACGCCCGCGGGCTGATCACGGTGGCGGTGGCTCCCGAGCTTCTCGAACGCCTTGATATCCCTTTGCTGCCGGTGCGCTTTGCCGAACCCACCACTCCCCGCTTTGCCGAGCCGGTGGACTACAAGCATGGCACCACTACCGGCGTGTCAACTTATGACCGTGCGGTCACCATTCGCGCCCTGCTGGACCCTCAGGCCACCCCCGAGGACTTCGCGCGGCCGGGCCATGTTTTCCCCTTGGCCGAAGCGGAGGGCGGCTTGGCTTGCCGCCGGGGACACACCGAAGGGGCAGTTGCCCTCGCCCGCCTTGCCGGCCTGCCCCCGGCTGTGGTCATGTGTGAAATCATGGCCCCCGACGGCCACATGGCCAACCGCGACGAGGTGGCGGAGCTGTGCCGGCGGCGCGGCATCTACATGGTCACG
>JALGVG010000090.1 GCA_029819875.1 Candidatus Zipacnadia bacterium
AACCTTCCCCAGAGGCGACATTTTCAAGGTGATACCGTCGGCCAACATGCTCTGCACGGCGGCGGGAAGCTCCTGCACCTTGCCGCCGGCTGTTACCGTGCCGGCAGCGAGGTCAATGTCAACCTCCTCACCTTTGCC
Organism: Candidatus Zipacnadia bacterium; assembly: GCA_029819875.1. Taxonomy (GTDB): domain Bacteria; phylum Armatimonadota; class Zipacnadia; order Zipacnadales; family Zipacnadaceae; genus JALGVG01. The sequence goes on from JALGVG010000090.1 coordinate 139, forward strand.
GCCCGAACTTACCACGAGGTGAATCGGTCCCAGCGTTATCCTGAGGGTGGCATTCCCCTGGTCGTCGACCTCCTCCACGGCCATTGTATACGGCATCCGGAAACTCATGGCCACGGGGATGGCCTGCTCGTTCTGCTGCCCCGGGGCACCGCGCACGACCACCTGGCCTTCGCCATGGCCTTGCAACTGGTAGGTATACACCTGGCCGGCGGTGAACTTGTAGCGCAGCAGCACGCTGTCTTGCGCCAGCACACTGCCGGCTGCCAAGGCCAACACCAGCAACACTGTCAACGTTGATAGTCTTCGCATCTGCATGTCCACCTCATTGTGTTGTGCCCTGCCCGCAGGATCCAGCGGCCGGATAACGGAAGGGCAACCTGAAATAGCCGTCCTATCCTCAAAGTAAGCATACAATATCGGCGCGAAATGGTCAAATTATCATCCAACTGGCCCGACCCGGTCGGCGCTGTAACCGGCGGCACGCGGCGGGGCCTGTACGTGGAGGACGAAGCGCCCGCGCCGGCGAAATGTCTGGAACCGGACGGGCGTGGGGCTAGTCGGCAGACGGCAAATCACGGGCACAAGGGATGATAGCATGAGAATCCTCGTCACAGGGGGAGCCGGCTTTATCGGCTCTCACGTCGTGGACCGGTATGTGGCTGACGGGCACCACGTGGCGATAATAGATAACCTTTCCACCGGCTTTGAGGAGAATATCAACCCCCAGGCGGTGTTTTACAAGGTGGATATAACCGACCAGCAGGCGGTTGCCGAGGTATTTGAAAAGGAGCGGCCGGAGATTGTCAATCACCACGCCGCGCAGATGGATGTGCGGCGCTCCGTAGCCGACCCGGCGTTTGACGCCGTCACCAATATCGTGGGAAGCATTCACCTTATCGAAAACGCCGTCCGCACGAACGTCAGCAAGTTCATCTACGCCTCCACCGGAGGGGCGGTGTACGGCGAGCCTCGCTACCTGCCGGCCGATGAGGACCATCCTATCAACCCGCTTTCGCAGTATGGCATCTCCAAGCACACGGTCGAGCACTACCTGCAGTTGTACCAGGTCAATGACGGCTTGACTTATACCGTGCTGCGCTACGGCAACGTGTACGGGCCGCGGCAGAATCCCCACGGCGAGGCGGGAGTGAATGCCATCTTCGCCGGCTTGATGCTGGCAGGCAAGCAGCCCACTATCTTTGGTGATGGTTCCAAGACCAGGGATTACGTGTATGTCAGCGACGTAGTGGAAGCCAACGTCCTGGCCCTGGCCAAGGGTGACAACGACATATTCAACATAGCAACCGGCATCCAGACCACTGACCAGGAAGTGTTTGAAGCCATTGCCGCGGCCACGGGGTTTACGGGACGGCCCATCTACGGCCAGGAACGCAAGGGCGAAATTCGTCACAGTGCCCTGGATATCACCAAGGCGCGGCGGAAGCTGGGCTGGGAGCCTAAAGTTCCCTTCGCCGAGGGCAGCCGCCTTACAGTGGAAGCAGTCAGGGCGCAGCGTGGCGGCCGAAAGGATTGACGCGCACGGTGAAGAGGTTCGGGACAACGAGGGGTAGAAACATCGGCGCAATACTGCTGGCGATTGTCGCGGGTCTGGTGGTGGCGGGGGGATGCGTGGGGCGCGGAGGTGCCGGCAAGGCCTCCGACGTATTTGTACACCGGTACAGGTACAACATAGACGAGGAGCACAACCTGGTACGCGTGTTCGGGGAGCTGGAAAACCGCGGACAATACCCCGTGCAAGCCGTCGTGGTCAAGGCGATCATCAGGAATCGAAGCTACAGCAAGACGGGCGAAAACATCGTCGTGGTAAAGAATATCAAGCCGCGGGAGCGGCGCACCTTCAGCCTCACCGTGACCAGTCACGGCGGGGCCAGTACCGTGGAATGCCAAGTCATGGAGCCATCGGATGTGCACTGAGAAGCTGCGTGCTGCCGTCATCGGGGCCTCGGGTATCGGCAAGCATCATGCCAAGTGGTATCAGTTGCTGGGCTGCGAGGTCGCCGCGATTGTCGGCAGCAGCCGCCAAAGCGTAGAGAAGACGGCGGCAATGCTTTCGGAGATGTTCGGCTTCGACGGGCGCGGCTACTGCAGTGTCCAGCAGATGCTGGCGGAGGTGCACCCGGACATGGTCAGCATCTGCACGCCGCCGCATTTGCACAAAGAACACCTTCTGGCAGCGGTGGCGGCCGGCTGTCACGTGATGTGCGAAAAACCGGTGGCCTGGTACGAGCATGACCCGCAGCGTGATGCGCTGGCCGATGCCCGGCAGATGCTGGCTGCCGCCGAACAGGCAGGTGTAGTTGCCGCGGTCAATACCCAGTACGCCGCTGCAGTGGAACCGTACTACCGGTTGTGCGAGATGGCCGGCTTGACGGGAAAAGTCAAGCCGGTCAAGCGTGTGGAAATGCAGATGGATTCGCGCGGGCGCGGAGGAAAAGCGCGCAGAGAGCAAATCTGGATTGACCTGGCCTCACACCCCCTCAGCGTAGTACAGGCGTTTTGCGGCCCCGGCGAGATGATCGCCTCAAGCGCACAATGCCGCATCGAGGAAAAATGCGTGCAGGCCTCGTTCCTGTATGCCGGCCAGGGGCAGTCCTCGCCGGTCGAGGCGCGCGTGATCGTGCGCAACGTGCCGCAGGGGCCGCTGGTGCGCAGGCTGGGTGTAAATGGTGTGCTCGCAGATTACCAGGGGCGTGCCGATGAAAACGGGCAGTTTTGCGCGTACCTGACGATAGGCGACCGGGAGCTGAAGACGGTTGACTTCGTGCAGCAATCATTGACACATTTTGTGAAGGCCGTAAAGAGCGGTACGGAGCCGCTCGTAACACTATCCCAGGGCGTCGTAAATCTGCAGATGCAGATTAGTATACTGCAGGCTGCCTACGAAGACGGCTGCCAGTGAAGCACACCATTGGAGGTGAAGACGGAGATGGCATGCGAAGAAGCAGCAAACCCGGCTGCCATAAATCCCCGTGAAATGGCGCTGCAGCAGTTGGCTGAAAGCGCGGAACGGATCGGGTTGGAGGAGGCGATCCATAAGAAGTTAGCCCAGCCCAAACGCATTGTGGTAGTATCCATCCCCACGCAGATGGACGACGGCAGGGTCGAGGTGTTTACCGGATACCGGGTGCAGCACAGCATGGAGCGGGGCCCGTGCAAGGGTGGGATACGCTACCATCCCGACGTTACCCTTGACGAGGTCATTGCCCTGGCGATGTGGATGACATGGAAGACGGCGGTTGTCAACATACCCTACGGCGGCGCCAAGGGAGGCGTGGTGTGTGACCCCAAGAGCATGTCGGAGGGGGAGCTTGAGCGCATGACCCGCCGCTACACCTCCGAGCTGGTGGAGGTCATCGGGCCGGAAAAGGACATCCCCGCCCCTGACGTGTACACCAACGAGAAGGTCATGGCCTGGATAATGGATACTTACAGCATGAACAAGGGCTACGTGGTGCCGGCGGTGGTAACCGGCAAGCCCTTGGCCCTGGGAGGGTCGCGCGGACGCAGTGAAGCGACCGGCCGCGGCTGCGTGTTTGTGATCGAAGAGGCGCTTCGCGTGAAGGGGATGTCCCCGCAAGGGGCGACGATGGCCGTGCAGGGTTTCGGCAACGCCGGTACCGTCACTGCACGGCTGGCCGAGGAAATAGGCTTCAAGGTCATCGCTGTCTCCGATTCGCGAGGGGCGGTATACAACCCCGACGGCCTGGACGTAGCCGCCTTGATAGAGCATAAGCAGCAAACCGGCTACGTGACCGGATTTGCAGAGGCCGAGGAGATCCCGCGCGACGATGTGTTAACCGTCGAATGCGACGTGCTGGTGCCGGCCGCACTCGGAGGAGTAATCACCAAGGAGAACGCCGCGCAGATCCGGGCGAAGATTATTGCCGAGGCGGCCAACGGGCCGACGACGCCGGACGCCCAGAAGATACTGGATGAAAACGGGATATTTGTACTTCCCGATATCCTGGCCAATGCCGGCGGGGTGACGGTATCGTACTTTGAGTGGGTACAATCCCTGCAGTCGTATTTCTGGAGCGAGGAGGATGTCAACCGCAGCCTGCGCAACGTCATGGTCCAGGCATTCCACGACGTCTACCAGCGGGCCGAGGCGGCGGGTTTGAACATGCGTGACGCCGCCTTGGATGTGGGGGTGTCGCGGGTGGCGCAAGCCCAGCGGCTGCGCGGAATATATCCGTAGGACGCCAAGGCCGTAGCTGCGTATTCCAAGCCAGGCGGGCTACGTACACCAACGGGGGGCCAGGAGGGTGTATCGTTCAGGCAGCGGATACACGCTGGTAGAGATGTTGGTGGTGGTGGGTATCATATTGATGGTGGCTGCTATTTTGCTGCCCGTCTACGAGACAGCGACACGGCGCGCGGAACGGGTCGTGTGCTTGTCGAACCTGCGCAACATCGCCCGGGCGGCCTTGATGTACGCCGATGACTACGACGGGCGGTTGGTGCCAGCGCTGGTGCCGTACTACAGGCGCGGCTATGCCGTATGCTGGGACGTGCTGCTGGAGCCGTACCTTCGGACTCCGCAGATATACTTATGCCCCAGCGACGTGGCGCCGACGCCGGGGCCGGCATGGGCCTATTCGTGTCAGCACAGCTACGGCATCAACCTAGATGTAACACTGGTGGGCGGATTCTGGGGGCACGCGATGTTATACTCGCAGGTTGAGAAACCTGAGACGGTCATCCTGTTCTTTGACATGGCCAGGGCTGCTTCCTATGGTTACAGCTATTCATGGGGAGCATTGCGCGAATGGGTAGGTGCAAGACACGCCGGGGGAGCAAATTACGTCACTTGCGCGGGTAACGCCAGGTGGGCGAGGCTTGACGCAGACTGGGCATTGGCCGAGCACTGGATCCCCTGAGCCGGCGCCAGGCGGCCGGCAGCCGGCGCCCGCATGGTGGTTTGCCGGCAGTTCGGAGCCGATAGGTGCTGAAGTGGGAGCGAACTTCCAGGGCGAAGAAGTCGTCAATGCCTATTGAGCGTTTCATAACACAATAGTGTTCAGAGTACGGCGAGTCGAATCTCAGCCGCGGCGGATAGACTGTCGGGCGATTCTCTTCCCCCGGGCTGGAAGGGCACTTGAACAGGAGGCCTGAACGAACGATGGCAGACCGATACACACTAGCGCACAGCCACTCCCACATAGCGTTGATTCTCATCAGCATGCTGCTGGGCGCGGTTATCACCGGCCTTATCATGTACTACCCGCGCAGTCAGCAAGCGATAGCTCCCCCGGTTGAGGCCCAGGCCCTCAGCAACCTGGAGGACGACTTCGTCGCAGTTGCCAGCAGGGTCAAGCCCGCGGTTGTCACCATCACCGCCGAGTCGGTGATCGAGCGCAATGTGCCCTCGCTGGACCTGCGGGATTTCTTCGACAATCCTTGGTTCGAACTGCCACCGTGGTTCGGAGGCCCCGAGGAACGAAAGCCGGGCGATCAGCCTCGCAAATGGAAGCAACGCACCTCGGTGCTGGGCTCAGGATGGATCTACCGCAGCGATGGATATATCGTCACCAACTCGCACGTGGTGGCGGGGGCAAAGAATATCAAGGTCAGGCTGCACGACGTGGAAAACGACGTGAAGGAATATCCCGCCCGGGTGGTAGGCGATGATCCTTCCACCGAGCTTGCGGTCATCAAGATAGATGCTCCCCGGAAGCTGCCGACCCTGCCGCTGGGCGACTCGGAGGCCTTGCGCGTGGGGCAGTGGGTGCTGGCGATCGGGGCGCCCTTCCATTATGAGCAGACCGTCACGGCCGGCATCGTCAGCGCCAAGGGGCGCCTGCTGCATCCGCCCGACAAGCGCTACAGCCAGCTTGGCGACATCATCCAGACGGACGCTTCCATCAATCCCGGCAACAGCGGCGGGCCGCTGGTGAACCTGCGCGGTGAGGTCGTGGGCATCAACGTCGCCATTTACGGTGCAGCGATCGGCGCGAACATAGGCATCGGTTTTGCGATCCCGGCCGAGACGGCAAAGTGGGTCGTGCCCCAACTGATCAAGAACAAGCAGGTGGTGCGCGGCTGGCTGGGTATCAGCATCACCGACGTGGACGAAGACAAGCGGCAATTCTACGGTGTGCCTGACGGCGGGGCGTTGGTTGAAAACATCCAGCCGGACGGGCCGGCCGCCAAGAGCCAGTTGCAGGAAGAGGACGTCATCGTGGCGGTCAACGGCCAGCCGGTACGTGACGCATACGACCTGCAAAAGATGATTGCCCAAAGCCGCCCGGGCAGCACGGTGACCCTGGACGTGTACAGGAACCGCCGCCCGACCAAGGTGCGGGTCAGGCTCGGCGAGATGCCGGCCGAGTACACGGGTGTCAAGCAGCCTGAAGAGCAGCCTACCGAGAGGGCGCAGGAACCCGAAACGCCTGAAACCGCGACAGCGCTGGGCATCACCGTCAGCAATATCCCGCCCTCGATAGCCAGGCAACTGAAGCTTGAGAACAACCAGGGGGTGTTCGTGGAAAGGGTCGCCCCTGACAGCCCCGCGGCGGGGATCTTGGAGCGCGGCGTAATCATCCTGCGTGTAAACTGGGATGTCGTCAATTCGGCCAGCGACTTCAAGAAGGCGATGAACAAGGCCCAAAAAAGCGGCCAAGATTTCATCATGCTGCGTGTGAAAGTGAACATAGACGGCGAGTGGATGAACAGGTCGCTGAGCATCCCACTGTAAAAGCACACCCCAAAGCGAAGACGAACCACAGCGCCCGGACTAGCAAGCCGGGCGCTTGTTATTTGTCAGTGCGCTGCGCTAGTCGCGTTTTTTGGGCAGATAGTTTCGCACGACTTCAGTCAGGGTACTATTGACGTAAGTAGCTGTATCCTCGTACTGTTGGGCGTAGTACGATTTTCACCGGCAGGCCGATGCTTATCTGTTGCACCATGGAAGATGACCACGGCTGGTGGGGCCTGTGCGCCTCGGAACAGGGCATTGTGGGGGTATGGTGGCCGACTGACAGCCCCCAGCAGGCGCGCAGGCGCTGGCCCCGTGAAGCAGTCGAGGGTGACACGATGTCGCTGGCGGCAGCCCGTCGCCAGCTTCGAGAGTACCTGGCCGGCTGTCGGCAACGGTTCCAGGTGCCGGTGGATCTTGGCTCCGTGACGCCCTTTCAGCGCCGCGTACTAATGGCCTGCGCACAGATTCCGTACGGGCAATGCGTAAGCTACGGCGAACTGGCCTGCCGCCTGGGGCTGCCGCGTGCGGCACGGGCGGTAGGGCAGGCATTGGCGCGTAACCCTGTACCCATATTCATACCCTGCCATCGCGTTGTGGGCAGGGATGGAAGGCTGGTAGGATTCGGCGGAGGGATGCGACTGAAAGCTTTCTTGTTGCAGCATGAAGGAATTGCAATCGGCGAGGGGAAGATTGTTAGCTGATACCCATCCGCCGCTGTCGGCAGGCGTCGGGTTTGGGCGGCGTTTTTGACAGTGGCCGCAGCATTGACGACCAACTGCCAGAGCCTGGTAAAACAGGCAATTGTTGACTTGCTGGCAGGCTTTGGTATAGAATAGCTGGAAATTGCTGCCGCCAAGAGTAAGGCAGCGATACATGTGTTTGCAACGCAGGTGCCCGAGGACCTGCACAAGGATAGGAGTCAGTGGCCTGAAAAGCGGCATGTTCCTGGTGCCGACGAGGTTGGTGCTGTAGCAGTCAGCCATATATTTTGTTGGACCACGGGGAGGATGGACCGCAATGATGCGACAGCCGGCTCTATTCTCAAAGATTGCCACCGCATTCGTTCTGCTTCTCGTACCCTTGATCATTGCCACGCAACTGCAACCGGCCTGGGCGGATGCCTCGGTGGAACTAGCATTCGGCGGTGACGGCGTATGGCCATCGGATGCCTCCTCAAACTCTGAGCGTTACTTCAGGGCCACCATTTCTTGGGATGCCGCCAGCGAGTCCATATATGACTTATGGATAGACGTTGAGGGCTCGTGGCGGGTCTGGATATGCCGAAACGGCGTGTGGGCGGACACCAGCGAAGGGGTGGCATACTACGTGCCCGATACCGGCTCGTGGACACCTCCCGACCAGATGAACACAGAAATAGGCAGCGTAATCGTCACGGTCGGGCCGTACGTGGGAGATGACATCTACGGCCGCTGGCACGGAGCGGGCCCGGACGGAATTCCGCTCACCGCTGATGACACGGCGGTGGGCCGACTGAGGACGTGGACGTACTATCATCCCCGATGGGCGTTCACGTTCGGCGGTGTATGGGCCAACTGGGAGACCGATTCCGACACCGGCGCCAAGATCGGTCCTGATCCTGATACCCCGTTTGAAGATATATCGGCAGTAAGCGGCAGCTACGGCAATGTCCCTGATGACGACGACATGCTGGAATGGTACTCGGGCGATGCGGCAGGGGTTGACCCGTTGACGGTGGATACCGACGGTCCGGACTACGAGAACGGCTCGGGCAGTAATACTTACACCTTCAAGGTAATGTACCGGGCGGGGTACCACACCCGCGACTTTACCAACCTCATGCCTCGCTTCAATCGGGACGGTGAGTCAATCCCCGGCCCGTTCGGCACGCGCGTGATCATGGACGGGGGCGGAGCGTGGGTACGAGACGATGATGACAGCGGCATGGACTTCTGGCTTCTGGGCAGAAGTCCCGACCCGTGGTTCGACAATGTGGGATACTGGGGGACGCTGTTCCGCACACCGGGGGTGTGCTTGATCATTGATGGCGACTACGCTCATCCCCATATCATGGTCAAGGAAGACCCCAGTGACAGTACGTACACGGACGGTGTTATTTACAAGTACGTACTGCGGCCCACTGACTTCAAGAACCTGCTCGATAACTTGTTCGGGTTACCGTATGACCAGGTGGGGGAGGACCCATGGGATTCGCTGAACACGGCCATCGCCGGCCAGCCGCTGTCGAACAACTACGTGGTGCTCAGTGCCGGCGGCCACGTTTACGAGTTCATTGCAACCGATGACTTCAGCCCGCACCTGGACCAAGGCTGGATCAACATCGGGCGCCCCGGTAACTCCGAGCAATATGCCTATATTACTTCCAACGGCATGGGAGGGTTCAATCCCCCCACCATCGTCGGCCAACGTTTCAGTGATAACGGAGCCGGCGGGTTCGGCTATCCTTACGATTCGCAGGACACGAGCCGCTATCCGAAGATTGACCCCGTGCTGTCGGCACACCCCTACTTCCCGCACCGCACGGCGACATCGAACCCCTACCCCGGCGGCGTAGGATCGCTGACGGGAGTGTGGCCAGACGGCACCCTGACTGGCCCCGACATCCCCGGGGCACTGGCCAACCCGTTTGATATCACCAACGACGGCGGGCCGATCGTCTCCGGCGTGGAGGCCGGCTACGGTGACCCGGATATCAACGGCGCCGGCAAGGGCGAGTCGACGCTGCGGTTCATCAACGACTGCACCATCGCTCCCGACCTGGCGAACATATATCCCGACGACGACCCCACCTCGCCGCTCAGTGGCGGCAAGTGGACCCAGACGACGAATTTCAAGTTCCGCATCAACTACTGGCAAAGCGACAACATCCAGCCGTTGCTGATACAGGTGCGCATTCGCAAGGCCACCGGGCCCACGAGCGGGGGCGCGTGGCAAGCATACACCCTGTCGGCGGCCGATCCCGGTGACACGGACGTGACC
>JALGVG010000242.1 GCA_029819875.1 Candidatus Zipacnadia bacterium
GGTCTTCAGATGCAGGAGCAGGCGGGCCGTCTGGATGCCCGCGCGCATGGCCTCCCAGCGGATGGAGGGGATGATCTTCTCGCCAGCGGGATTGTACCGCCGGGTCAGGCGATTGTCCTCGGAGCCGTCGTAGACGAATATGTAGTCCAGCCACGGCTTGCCGTCCCAGTCGTGCCAGGTGCTGCCGGAGGGGACGTTGTATGCCCAGGTGCCGACCCCGGTCATGCCGAGGGCGGTAACAAGCAGAGGGTAAGCGTAGTTGTAGCCCGTCAGCCAGTCGGACTTGCCGCCCGCCACGTGGTAGCTGAGGATCTGCAGTCCCGCCTGTTGCCGGCGGGCTTTCAGCAGGGGAAGTATCTCGGTCTCGAACGCCCGGCGCGGGTTGTATTCAGCAGGCGCATATTGGGCACCAAGCCTCTCAGCATACGGATAGACGGGCACAATGATATCCAGGTGCGGCAGCAGGGTGCGCACGTCAGGGGGGAAAGCGTAGTGGGTAAGAGTGACAAGCTGCCGGAGCTGGGGCAAGGCTTGCTTGACGGCGGCCAGGGCCGCGGCCAGGCGCTTGATACCCTCGTCGGGCGAGTCCTCAAACCGCCGGGAATGCGGCTCATCAGCCAGTAGCAGCACGAAGTGCTCAGGCCCGTATCCCATCTGCGCGGCCCGCTCAAGCCATGCCCGCAGCAGGTTGACGAAGGCTTTCTGCCACCGCTCGGTCAGCCACTCGAAAGTCGTCCCATCCTCGGCCGCAAGGTCGCCTATCCAGTAGATCATCATGCGCCGGACGTGCGGCCCGTACTTCCGAAGCCACTGTTCGTGGCGGGAAAAGTCGACTGTGAGCAGGTCACCGTCCGGGCTGAACGTCGCCGGCGGCATGTAGGGAAATTCCATGAGGGTGACGCCGTGGTCTCCGAGGTCGCGGGCGGTCAGGTCGGGGAACTTGGCGGCGACGTTGCTGGTGGGATACATGAAGGCGATGTGCTCAAAGGGCGGCTCGGCCGGTATTTCGGCACCCACAACGCGCACCGTCAGCGGCATCTGCACGCGCTCGCCGAACTGCGTGCGGAGGCAGATGCGGGCGCGGTGGGTGCCACGGGCGCGGTCGAGGACGTGAACGGTGATGTGCAGCTTCACGCTGTCGCCGGCGGGAACGGACACGCGCCACGCCCCGGCGCTGCGGCGAAGCAACGGCAGAGGATCGCTAATGCGCTCCTTCTCGCGGTGGTACCACGTCTCAAGAAAAAGGTGGCGGCGGACCTCGACATTGAACTGCTCGGGGTCAAGTCCCTCCACCGACAGCGCACAGTGTACGGGCCTGTCGCTGCAGTTGGTGAGGACGATCGCCGCGGCGTGGTATTCGCCGGGCAGGGCCACGATGTCGAAGCGCTCGACGGGCTGCGCAGGCGGCAGGTAGGCGGGGCTGAGGTGGTCGTATGGTTCCACGAAGGTGGCGACCAGCCGATGACCGGGGCTGACGAGACTGTTGACCTCGGCGGACAGGCAGCCCAGGCGCGCACCGCTGTCGCGCATCGCCTGCAGCCGGGCAGGCTCGGCCTGTTGCCAATGCTGCCGGGCACGCTCGGCTTCTGCGGTAATTTCGGCCAGGCGGGGCAAGTCGCCCAGCCTCTGCGCAGCCGCTTCACAGCGGGCCTTCAGGTAACGCCACTCGCGCTCCAGGCGGGTAGGCGTCCAGGACTGCTGGGCACTTGCGGGGGTGAGGGCCACAAAGAGCAATGAACCAAGGGCGAGCAGCTTGAGTACCCGAAAGACCTGTCTTGACATACTCATGACGCGACCTCCTTTTGCTCCTATGCCCTCATCCTCTTGGCGCCGCCTGGAGCCGAAGGGTTGGCATAGGATGTTTGACTTGCTGCAGATGCAGCTACTCCATGGGAATCGCCTTCACACGGCAGATAGGCATCTCTTAGCTATTAGTCACTGCTCTCGGAGAGTTGCTCTTCGGAGAGTCAACACCCCGGGTTGGTCAGGATCAGGTAGCCACATGTCTATTGAGTTTGTTAGTCCAGGTGGGGCTTGGCACCGTGCGAACGGGTTCACATAC
>JALGVG010000091.1 GCA_029819875.1 Candidatus Zipacnadia bacterium
GAACCCCGGCAGCCCAACAGCCCGCCGAGCGCTCCTGCCCCGGCGACGAGCGAAACATTCCGCAAAAATGTGCGCCGGTCCATTACCGCCATCCCTCCTCGAATCTATGGGCCTGTCGATAAAACATAATTGATATACACATTTCTGTCAATGTACGGCAGGCATCCGCGCCACGCGGCGGCAGAAGGTATCCGTCGGAGGATGCAGAACACTTCACCACTCGTACCGGTGCAGCGGTAACAGGAGGCAGAGCGATGAAAATCACAGCCGGCCCATACCTGCAAAACGTGACCAGCAACGGGATAACCGTTATGTGGCACACCGACCGGCCCGCCCCTTCGCGCCTGGAATACGAGCGGGCGAGGCGACTGGGCTGGAGCGCCTACGACCTGCCGCCCGCACCGGTCTATCCAGAAGCAGTTGAAGATCACCGCATGGTCACGGTGCACGCAGTGACGCTCAATGGCTTGGACGAGGAGTGGCGCTACTTTTACAGGGTCTCTTCGACGGCGGCAGATGGGGCCCGGGCGGTGTCAGAGGGCGCCAGCTTCCGCACTGCTCCTGGTTACGAATCGCCCTTCAGGTTCGTTACCTACGGCGATAGCATGCACATCCACACCGTGCACGAACGTAATGCCCAACTGGCCCGATCTTATCGGCCCGACATCTGCGTGGGGGCCGGAGACGTGGTGCGCAATGTCATCGAGCACTACGCGGAGGATTTCTTTGTCCCTGCTGCTGAACTGCTCGCTTACACCCCGTGGTTCGCCGCCATGGGCAACCACGATTCCCCCAACGAGGGCTATTTTTCCTACTTCTCGTACCCCCAGCCCCGCTACTGGTACTCGTTCAACTACGGCTGCGCCCACTTCGTTATCCTCAACACTTGCCTGGATTACCGGCCCGGCTCCGAGCAGTGGATATGGCTGGAAAGAGACCTGCGATTGTTCAAGGACATGCGCTGGAAGTTCGTGTTCTTTCATCACCCGCCGTATTGCTCCAGCGACTGTGAAATCGCCGGCACGCGAGTGTTGTGCCCGCTGTTCGAGCAATACGGCGTGGATGTCGTCTACAATGCCCATGCCACGCGCTATGAACGTTTCTACCCCCTGCGTGGTGGGCGTTATGACTCAAACAATGGCGTCATCTACATCGTGTCAGGCGGCGGGGGCTATGACATGTCCTACCCGTGCAGCCAGCACTGGGATCATATCCACCCCTTTTCGGCAATGTGCAAGTCCGCAAACCACTTCCTGTTGACTCATGTCGCGGCCGATGAATGCACGGTGCGCGCAATTGATACCGATGACCGGCTGTTCGATATCCTCACCCTGACCAAACCGGTCACAGCACATCACCCGCCGGCATCTCTTATCATGGACGCGGAAAACACCTCCGACCAACCCCTGGCTCCACAAGGTGGAACAGTGCTGGCGGGCTTTCCTCAGGCACAAGTGCGCTGGGTATGCCCTCCATCGCAGTGGGCCGCCGATGACCAGGTGTCACGGTCTGACGGTTTCAGCCTCCGCTGGCATAGTGACGGCGGGCAGCCTGTCCTTCCGGCCATCCGTCGCATTATTCAAGATAATGGCACGGCGCGGGAAATTGCCGGCGGCAAGAGTTACCAACTGTCGGCATGGATGCGCACCCAAGATCTGTCCGCAGGCGCCACACTTTCCTTTTCCTGGAGTGGTGACATGGGTTTTCTCGACCGCGTCGAGAGCCGGCCGCTGGCGGGCACCAACGACTGGACACCGGTTACAGTGCAGACGCCGCCGCTGCCTGATTACGTCTACTGGTGCAGGATAGTCCTCTCTGCCAGGCCGGGGGCTCGCGGAACGGCCTGGTTCGATGATGTGCAGGTAAAGGAGATCGATGGCTAGAGGCGAAGCAGCCTGGCAGCGTTTCCGCCCAGTACCGCTGCTTCCTGTTCAGGCGAAAGGCCCGCCGCGCGCACTTTTGCAATTTCACCGCGAACAAAACCAGCCAGGTCAGGCCGTGGATACGGTCCATCGCTTCCGAACAACACCTTGGTTGCACCGGCTTTTCGCACCGCATCCTTGATCTTGTGTATGAGCACGACTCCGCTTACGTCCAGGAACACGTGCTCGTGGGTTGCTGCCAACTCGATGAAGCTGTCGACAAGCGCCTCGTCCTCGCACAGGTACCGGCCCAGGTGAGCAATAATGAGGTTGGTCCGCGGGAAGGCCTCGGCCCACTGCTGCATTACGTCGCCCCGTCCCACGCAGTCAATCACGCAAGGTACATCCTTGTCGGCTGCCAATTCCAGGAACGGCCCCACGGCCTGCAGGCCGGGCACGCCGTATCCTAGATGGATCTTCATGCCCCGGAAGCCGAGCCGCTCAATTGCTGCGGCAATCAGCTCCACGGCACTTGGGTCATAACTCGGTTCCACGTTGGCATAGGGGATGAGACGTTCAGGGAACTGTTCGACTGCTTGCCGCGCCATGGCGATGGAACGCTCCGTTGTCGTGTTGATGGCGAATACCACCGACCTGGCCACGCCGGCCTCATCCATGCTCTCCACGATCTGTGCAGGATGATACTCCGTACCCGCCGCATCGCCGTGCTTGAGATGAACGTGCGAGTCGATAATCATTCCGCTGCTGCCTCCTGCCAGGGTTGGGTCCTTGCGCTCACTCATCTCCTGCTTCCAGCGACCACTCGCCGTCGGCGCTGTTGCGCGCTGACCGCCACTTGGTATGACCGTCCGCGTACAGGGCATTGTACCCGCCGTGATGGCGATCCTGGGCCAGGCTGGTTATCGGCCACAGCCAGTGCCCGCTGTCGCTGGCACCGATGTCCCAGGGCGTGGGATGCCCCGGTTCCCGCTCATCCTGGGGGTCTGTCTCCGCTATGCAGATGGTGCGGGCGGGGTTGAGTATCATCGCCATACGTACCCCGCTGCACCCCAGTTCAAAGCGACCGTCGCCGGGGAACTTGTCATAGCAGTTCATGCCGTAGTTGCGCAGCATAGGTGTCTGAATCGGCTCCGAGGGGCAGTACCAGATCTGTAGGCTGCCGACGTACGGGTCGAGGGCATCCCAGTAGTAATAGAAGCCGTCGCCGGGCAGCTGCACCCAGCGCTCCGGGAAACAGCCGTCGTTGTCTGCAACGTACATTTGCAGGGCCAGCCCGATTTGCCTGAGATTGGACGTACAGCTTACGGCCTGGGCCTTGGCCCGCGCTTGGCTGAAAACAGGCAGCAGAATCGCGGCCAGTATGGCGATGATGGCAATGACAACCAGCAGCTCGATGAGCGTAAAGCCGCGTACTCGTCCGCCCGGCAACGTCACGCAAGGTCACCCATTCCCGCGCTCCGCCGCTTCTTCAGCCACTGCTCCCAGCTGCCCGCCTCCTGCAAGGCCCGCCGCAGCCGCAGGCACGACTCGCAGCGCATGCAGTGCTCCTCGTCACCCTCGTAGCAGCTCCAGATCAGCTCCAAGGGGGCGCCCAGGCGCTCGCCAAGTTCCACTATCTCGCGCTTGGTGAGCTTGATAGTGGGCGAGATTATCCGAACCGGCAGTTGGGTGGAGAACGACAATGCCTGGTTGGCGGCGGCCAGGAACTGTTCCGAGTTGTCAGGAAAGCTGCCCGCCTCCTCGGCATTGAAGCCGGCCACGATGAGCCGGCAATCGAGCGCCTCGGCAAAGCCCGCTGCGACGTTGACGAAAATCCCGTTGCGGTTCGGCACCCACACCGCCTGTGCCGTGCCCTCGCTGAGGGCTGCCTTGTCCAGCAGTTCTATCTCCGGCTCCGGCAGCTCCAGTGACAGGTCGGTGAGCGCACTGTTTCCCAGCTCCCCAAGCCACTGCAGCTTCACCAGCCGTCCCTCGCAGTCCAATCGCCGGCATAACGCCTGCGCCGCCTCGTACTCCCGCTTGGCCGCCCGTTGCCCGTAATCGAAAGTGAGGGCCAGGACAATTTCGTGCTGCTGGCTGGCCTCCCACATCGCAACAGTTGAGTCCAGTCCTCCTGACAACAACGCTACCGCCCGCATCCTACTCACCCCTGTAGGTTACCACCGAAGTGGCCGATTCCCACACCTTTACCCACTTGACCGCTACCGGCCTGCCGCCCAGGCGCGCCGCCACCTGTTCGTAAATATACCGCGCCAGGTTCTCACTGCTGGGATTGCTGTCTCGGAACGGCTCCAGGTCATTGAGATATTGATGGTCAAGCCCGTCAATAACCTGGTCGCAGATTGCCTTCAACTCCGCGAAGTCGATCAGCATCCCCTGCTCGTCAAGCTGCGAGCCGCCCACGGTGACCTGCACGCGGTAGTTATGCCCGTGCAGGCGCTCACAGGGGCCCTGATAACCGCGCAGGCGGTGGGCGGCGGAAAATGTCCGTTCCACGGTCAATTCATACATTGCAGACTTCACCACCTGCCTTCTTCGCCGTTGGCCAATCCGTTCCTTCTAGCGCTCTATTCTGCAGGCGCCGTCGGCGCCGGCCTTCGGCTGCCCTCATCCTCCCGGGGCCGGCGGCAATTATGCCCTGTGCAGGCAGGAAGGTTTGTCCCGCGCGGCGAACGTGGCTCCTGCCCTAAGATGCCTCGTACAGGCGCCCGCCGCCTGAAGAAGACCTCGGTTTGCGGAGGGATGCGTTATGTACAAGTCGCACCTGTTGTGGGCCATCTTGGCGTTAATACTGCTATCCGTCGCCGGTGCAAGCGGCGCTGATGTCCAGCCCTACTCCTACCCAGTCCCGCAGCAAGCGGCGACCCGCACGCGCCACACCACCTTCTTGGCCAGCTTTGATGCACCCGATCACGCTGATGCCGACTACTGCCGGCACGACCCTCTCAATTGCGGCACTGGATACGACTGTGACGTGCCCGGCCGCTTTGGGCGTGGGGTGGCCCTCGGCGCGCTGCAATCCTCCTTGGCCTTCTCCGGGTATGACAACTATGACCCGCAACACGGTACCGCCGGCTTCTGGGCCAAGGCGCCCGCGGGCCGGAACGTGTGGGCCGACGGCGAGTATCACTGGATGCTGATACTGTATCCCGACAGCCCCCTGCCTTACGAAGGCCGCCTGCCTTGCGTGCTGTTTCTGTACCGTGACAATCACAACATGCTCAACCTCGACCTTTTCACCTACCATTTGCCCCTCTACTCGTTTATCCAGTGGTCCACTCCCACTCCGGCACTTCATCTTGAGATTTCCACTGCGAGCTTGTCACCGGATGATTGGCACCACTTCCAGGTCGGCTGGGAGATCGGCCCCAGCACCCGGCTATGGCTGGGGATTGATGGGCGCGGCGTTACCGCCGCCATCAGCCTGCAAACCGATAACCGCCGGCCGGTCCCCGGCGGCCAGATCTTCCTCGGTTCCATTGTCTTCCCCTCGTTCACCGGTCACCAGCCCTTCGCGGGTACCTTTGACGACTTTGTTATCACCAGCATTTCGCCCGCCCACCAGCCCCAAGCCGCCCCCGCCGCCGATGACGCGACCCTCATGGCAATGGAAGACGCCGTCCGCGCCTGGTTGGATACCTGCCTGCAACTGCAGGAAGGCGGCGGCTGGATGGCCTGGTACCAGTGGCCTGCCCTCCGCCCCGCCTGGCAGCATCACCAGATCCAGGATGCCGACGACTTCAGCCTGGAGGCCGTTTGTACCTTGATGCTGCGTGCCTACGACCTGTGGGGTGACGAGCGTTACTTGTGGGCTTGCAAGCAGGCCGGCAACTTCCTGGTGCAGGCGCAGACGCCCGCTGGTTGCTGGGCGCAGTACTACGCGATGACCCCTGCAGGCCCCAAACCCGACCTGCCGTCCGGCAATCTGGAAGAACAGACCCAGAGCTTTCCGCTGCGCTTTTTGGCGCACTTGTACCGCGTTACAGGCAACAAGCTGTACCTGCAGGCCTGCAAGAAAGCCGGCGAGTACGTGCTCGCCCGCCAGGATCCTGACGGCTGGTGGCCGTGGGGCTACAACTGGCAGACCGGTAAAATCGAAGGCCATGGCGGCCCCACGCTCAACGACGATGCCTTCGGCACCAGCCTCGAAGACATGATAGTGATGTACGGCGTCACAGGCGAACGCAAGTATCTTGACGCCATCATTCGCGCCGGCCAGTGGTTGATCAATGCCCAGGTCAAGACCGGGCCTGCCCGCGGCTGGGCCGACCAGTACGATCCGCCCCATACTCCCTGTTGGGGACGGGAGATGGAGCCACCCTCCGTGTCCATGGCGGGAACGCCGTTGGCTGTCCGCGACCTGTTCAAGCTATACGACCTGACAGGCGATGCACGCTACCTGCGGCCCATCGAACTGTGCGTGGATTGGCTGCAGTCGCAGCCGAAGGAGTATAGGGGGTGGCTGTACTACGACCTGGACAGCGGCGAGCCGATAATGTCCTACAAGGGGGAGGTCTTCTCCGTATTCTCCGACAAGTTCCAGGAGTACCTACCGCAGTTCTCGGCCCATTACAGCAGCGGTCACGCCGGCTGGTACGCACCGCAGTGGGAGCGCGAGCTGCAGTTGCGCCGCGCCGGCCCCCAGTTCCCCTCCTGGCAGGGCTGGCGGCCCCGCGCCGATTTCGCCAAGCTGCTGCCCACCCGCGACGCCGTGGCAGCCCTCGCCCAGGCTGCGCCTGATCCCGTCAAGCTGGATGCGCTGCAGCAATGGGAAGAAAGCCGCAGCGGCCCCCTGGTCATCGATGTCGCCGAGTACGCATCCAAGATGCTGTACTTTTACAGGGGCAACGACTACGCCGCCGATTTGCTGGACTTGATAGAGGCCCGCCGCATCGCTCTCGGTGATGTGCCGCCTGCTATCCTGCCAGTCTACAGCCGCGCCACGCTGGGCAATTTTCCCTATATCCAGCCCCACAAGGATTGGTACGATACGCCATTGGGCCCCACGGACAAGCTGGCCGATCGCGGCCTGAAGCTGAGGCTGCGCCGCCGCCCTCACTTCATTGAAATGGCTGCCGGCGGCAAGGCCGTCTTTACACTGAATGTGACCAACTGGAGCGGCGCTCCCTTGGCCGGTACAGTGACCGTGGACCGGGCGCCGGGGCTTAAGGTTACCCCCGCCTCCCGCAAGTTCAACCTGCCTCCCGACAAGGCAGCCGACCTGCAGTTCAGCATCTCCGATGCCGGCGCCGAACCCGGCTACGTGGACATCGAGTTCGTGCTCACCTATGGAGACATGACAGAGCGCGTGCCCATCCGCGCCCGCATATACGCGGCAGGCCAGGGGCTTGATAGCAAGCAATACCAAGGCAGCGAGCTGCTCGGGCTCACCCCCCGCCGCCAAGAGTTCAAGCTGCTGGCCGGCGATACCCTCACAACGAGGTTGACCATCCGCAACCTCACCTTTGAAAATATCACCGTGAACCTGTCCTTTGAGAGCCCGCCGCCCGGGGTGAAGACGGAGCTGCGACCTGCTACCCTGCGGCTGCGCCCTCGCGAGACCAAGCAAGTCACTGTCTCCCTCAAGACCACCGCTGCTGCCGTGGGGAACCACGAGGTCAGCCTCGTGGCCGCCTTCGATGGCCGCAGCCGGCGAGCCGCGTTGGTGCTTGAATTGCTGGACCCCGGCACCACCGTCATGCGCGAGGCGGAGGCTGCCGACAGCATCGGCCCGCCGTTTGAAGTCGGCGCGGCCCCGGAAGCATCCGGCGGCCGCTACCTGTCCCACCGCCGGCCCCCCAACTTCACTCCCCGTCCCTTGCCGGCTGACCATCGGACAGGGGGCTATGCCGACTTCCAGTTCGAGCTGCCCACCGCCGCCTCGGTGCAGGTCTGGATCAGGGCCCTGTGGCTGGATGGAGGGGGCAACTCGTTTTGGGTGAGTGTCGACGGCGGGCCGGAGAGCGTAATCGGCAACGACGAAGCCAGCGGCTGGCACTGGGTGAAGGGGCCGCGGTACTCCCTTGCAGCCGGCAGGCACACGCTGCGAATTCATGACCGCGAGACGGGCGCGCGACTTGATAAGGTACTGATCGTTCGGGCCGGCTGACGGTCTTGCGCGGCTCTCCTTGCTTGTATGGCAATCGCTGGAGGTGACAGAATTGGAGTTCTTTGATTGCAACTGCGAAATCGGAGTATTGACACAGCCTCCGTTGGCCCCTGCCGTAGGGCCCGAAGCCCTTGTGCAGGAGATGGAGCGCGTGGGTATCGAGCGCGCGCTGGTGCGCCATGCCTGCCAGATAGACGAGTCACCCATCGTGGGAAACCCGTATGCCCTCCAGGTACTGGCACCTTACGACAACCTGCTGCCCACCTGGAGCATCCTGCCTCCCCAGTGCGGTGAACTGGGCACCGTGGATGAGTTCATCACGGCGATGTCGCGGGCTGGCGTCCGCGCCCTGTGGGCCTTCCCCAGCAAGCACAATTACCTGCTCAACGCCGAGACCTTCGGGGAGCTGTTCGAAGAGATGATCGCCCGCCGCATCCCCTTGTTCCTGCGCAGTACCGAGCAATCCGGCAGCTTGCGCGGTTGGGAGCTATGCACGGACTTGCTGCGCCAGTTCCCGCAGCTCACTCTCATCCTGGTCGGTCACGGCAGTTGGGGAACCGACCGCTTCTTCCGCCCGCTCATTGAACGTTATCCCAACTTTTACGTTGATACGTCGCGCTATGAACTAGAGGGCGGCATAGCCGACTTCTGCCGCACCTATGGACCCCACCGGCTGCTGTTCGGCACCGCCTTTCCCTACACTTCAATGGGCGGGCCGATGCTCACGCTGCTTCATTGTGATATGCCCGATGATTACAAGGCAGCAGTAGCCGCCGGCAACCTCGCCCGGATCCTGCAGGAGGTGCAACTGTGATGGTGGACAGCCAACTGGCCGCTGAATTCGTGGCCCGTGGTCGCAGTGCCGCGTGCCCGGTCATAGACACTCATGCCCATTATGGCGAGTTTTGCGGCATATACTTCCCTCACCCTCATGCCGAGCAGATGCTGGGGACCATGGACCGCGCCGGCGTGCGCATTTGCATCTTTGCCTCGCACATGGCCCTGGTGGACCCCCGCCGCGGCAACGAGTTGAGTGCCCGGGTGTGCGCCGAACATCCGGACCGCTTCCGCTGTTACCTGGCCATCAACCCCAACTACCCTGACCAGGTTGCGGCCGAGGTTGCGCGGGCCGAAAGCATGGCCGGCTTCGTCGGCTACAAGTTCTTGTCTGACTACTACCAGTATCCAATTACCGGCGACCGCTACAAGCCGGCGCTGGAGCACGCCGAGGACAGGAGTCTTGCCGTCTTGTTGCACACGTGGGGCGGCAGCCAGTTCGACGGCCCCGCGCTGTGGGAGGAACTTGCCACACGTTACCCGCATGTCACTTTCCTGATGGGGCATTCGGGCTACGGCGAATGGGAAAAAGCCGCGAGGCTGGCCAGAGACATAGACAACATCTACCTGGAGCTGTGTGCTGCCTATTCGGTGCGCGGCGTCATCGAACTGTTCTGCGAGATCGCCGGCTCGCACAAGGTGACCTTCGGCACCGATTTGCCGTGGTTTGACCCTCACTATGGCATCGGCTGCGTGTTGTTCGCCGACATCAGCGACGAGGACCGCCACAACATCCTGCATCGCAACGCCGAACGCATCTTCGGCCTGTAATGGGCCCGCCGGCGGGGCATCGCGCAGTCCGCGGCATCGCCGCCGCTTGCTGCCAGCCCTCGCCTCCGAGGCGGCATATCCGTACTGCCGTGCGCATATCCCCGTGGCTGGGCGGGGCTGGGCGGCCGTCGCGCGCTTGTGTGCCGCTCACGACATTTGTTCGGTTTTCTTGCATTTTTCGTACGATTCTCAACTTAACCTATGGGGCAGCGGGAATCTTACCCACCCCTCGCACTGTGCTAAGCGTACGTGCCGGCAGGCTTGCATATATCCGAGGCGACAGACCGATAACCTGCCCACCCGACCTGACGGAGGCGAGTTACTGATGGAGCGCAGGGACTTTTTGGGCACTCTATTGAAGGGAATGTGCGGGGCATGTGCTACG
>JALGVG010000092.1 GCA_029819875.1 Candidatus Zipacnadia bacterium
GCCGTGCGGGCAAGTCGGCAAGATTGTACGGGGCGGGCAAGGCAAGGCCCAGGCACTGCAGCCCACCGGCCTCGGCGGCGCGCACGTAGTCGGCCAGCGTCTGCCGCCCTTGAGTGGCAGCGGCGATCACGTGGGCATCGTACCGCAATGGATTACTCACGCGCCTCCCGCTTTCAGGTCATCTCCACCCGTGCTCACCAACCAGGGGCACAAACACGCAGCCGATGCTGTCGCTTACCTGCAGCTTGCCGTCCCGCTTGGTGCAGACCTGGCAGCGTTGAATGCTGCGGTCTCCCACGGGAATGACCATGCGCCCCCCTTCGGCAAGCTGGTCAATGAGAGGCTGAGGGATGGTGGGGGCTGCGGCCGCCACGATGATACGGTCGTACGGGGCTGACGGCGGGTAACCCAAGGTACCGTCGCCGCAGACTATGGTCACGTTATCATACCCTAACGCAGCCAAGGTGCGGCGCGCGCTCTCAGCCAGCGGTTCCACTATCTCGACCGCGTACACGTGCCGGCACATGCGCGACATCACGGCCGCCTGGTAGCCGGAGCCGGCCCCCACTTCCAAGACGACATTGTCCGGTTGGATGTGAAGTTTCTCCACCATGAACGCAACCATGTACGGCTGCGAGATGGTCTGCCCGTAACCGATGGGCAAGGCGCAATCATCATAGGCAGCATGTTGCTGGTCGGCCGGAACAAATCGCTCCCGGGGAACGGTGCCCATCGCCGTCAGCACCGCCTGGTCACGGATACCGCGCCCGGCCAGGTCATGCTCGACCATTCGCCGGCGCTGCGCGGCAAACGATTCGTCGGATGCCCTGGTCATCCCCTATGCTCCCCCCTCCGGCGGGACACGGGGTGCACAGCAGGTTTTCCGGCGCAAGCGGCGAAGAAAATAGCAGTCCACCTGTTATCTTGCATGCGTTGCCTTCCTGACAAGTGATGATGGGAACCATCAGGCCAAGACATCTGGTGACATCGCACAACTGCACGCACATCCGGCCCAGTGCCAAGGAGGTCATAGCTGTTGCGGCGTGACGCACCATCGGCCGACGCCAAGCGCCCACTGACCCCGGGAGTAGAAACTGACATCGTGGTTTTCTTGTTCCGGACGGCGCTGATTGTGGTTCTGGCCGTTTCGTCGAATCTCAGCCACATGAACGTGCAGACGCCTCCGGCCATGCGGATCGCGTTGATGATGGCAGCGCTGTACACCGTGTTCGTCGCGCTCGGATGGCTCACTCTCGGCCTGTGCCCCTTACTGTTGCAAAGACCTCTGGGCATCATCGTGGACTTGCTCTTCATCACCGTGATACTCATGAGCATCATCCCCCCCTCGGGCAGCCAGCGGGCCGAGGTGTTCGGCAATTACTATGTCACGCTGTACCAAGTCTACTACCTTGTCATCATAGTAGCCGCGGTCTGGTACCGCCTGACCGGCGCGCTGTTGACAGCGATAGCCGCCATCGTCTTGTGGTCATACGTGTGGGCGGTCACCAACCCTCCGTCAATATGGCCCCCGACCCTCTCACTCCACCTGGTGTGGACCAGCGGCGCGCCGTTCTTGCTGCTGATGGCCTTCGTCAGCGGATACCTGATGACAGCGATGAAGCGCGAAAGTCAGCGCTTAGCGCAACTGCACCACGAACTGGCCGTCGCCCGCCACCTTCAGGATACAATGCTGCCGGCCGAACTTCCCACAATTCCGGGATTTGATGTGGGACTTGCCTTCCAGCCCGCGCGACTGATCGGCGGCGACCTGTACGACGTAATGGCGCTGGGCGCAAGTCGCTTCCTGATATGCGTGGGCGATATGGCCGGCAAGAGCATTTACGGCCTCGTCCACCTGTCATTGGTCCACTCCTACGTCCGCGGTGCAGCCAGGCAGGGGATGGAGCCGGCGCAAATAGCCGAGCATGTCAATGATCACGCCTACGAAGCATTGCAGCCGGACAGCTATGCCTCCTTGTTCGTGGGAATCCTGGACGCATCAACCGGCGTTCTTACCTTCGCCAACTGCGGGCATCTTCCTCCCTTGCTCGTGCGCAGCACAAGCGCACAGGACACGGAGGCAGGACGGCGCGTGGAGCGGCTGTCGACCGGCGGCATCGTCATCGGCGGCATGCCCAATGCCCGGTATACTCAAGCTCAAGTAGTCCTTGAGGAAGGCGATATCCTGGTGCTATATACCGACGGTGTCTCGGAGGCACGCAACCGGCATCGGGAAATGTTCGGCGAGCAAAGGATCTGGCTGGCAGCGGCGGAAGCTCACTCGGACGCCCAGGCCATCGCCGACCGGATTCTGCAGGCGTCCCAGCGGTTTTCCACCTACCGGGGTGTGGATGACGTAACCATCCTGGCATTCCGCCGCGTGGCCGGCGCAGAAGACGAGGACCTGTCGCGGCCGGCGCCTGCCGAATAGCGCCGGGCCGTTCAACCCAGAGTGCGCAACAGCCCGACCACCTTGCCTATTATCTGGAAACGTTCGGGGCGGAGGGGTTGCATTGCAGCATTGGCGGGACGCAATTCGACACCGTTTTCGTCCACGTGCAGGCGCTTGACGGTGGCCTCGTCGTCCACCAGCGCCACCACGATGTCGCCGCTGTCCGCCGCCTGCTGCTTGTTGACAATTACCATGTCGCCGTCGAGGATGCCGGCCTCTATCATGCTGTCGCCGACGACCCGTAGCATGAACAGCTCCTGGCCGGAGAATAGCCCGTCAGGGATGGGTGCTAGTGCCTCGATGTTTTCGACGGCCAGTAGCGGCTCGCCGGCGGCGACACGGCCGACAATGGGCACGTAACGCGGGGCATGGCTGCCGGGGCGGGCACCGGCAGGACGCAAGGCCCGGGTTCTGCTGGCGTCCTTTTCCAGGTAGCCGCCCTCGACAAGAGCATTGAGATGGAAAAAGACCGATGACGGGGAGGCAAGACCGACCGCTTGCCCTATCTCGCGTACGGTAGGCGGGTAACCGCGCTCGTTGATGGCACGGGTTATGTAGTCCAAAATAGCACGGCGCCGCGGGGTCAGTTCGCCGCGCTTTCCTCTTGCCCTGCGCATCGGCATCGGCCTCCTGCAATGAGATGCTGGTAGAATTCACATTAGCACACCGGCCGACTATTGTCAAACATCGGTTCGAATAGATAGGGAAAAGAGCCTCGCTGCTTATGCTTGTCGAACAGCTCGAGGAGATGTATCACTTAGAGGACAGCTACTGGTGGTTCGTGGCGCGGCGCAGGCTGGTCCGCCGCCTGGCGCAGCAATACATGCGGCAGCGGCCCTTGCGGATGCTCGACATCGGCTGCGGGACGGGGGGAACGATGCAGGTGATGGCCGACCTGGGAGAAATCTGGGGATGCGACATCTCGCAATCAGCCCTGCGGATGTGCCGACGGCGAGGACTGTCGCACCTGGTTTGCTGCCGGGCGGAGCAACTGGCGTTTGCCGATGCCGGCTTCGACGTGGTCCTCAGTTGCGACGTGCTGGAGCACGTCAAGGACGACGAGCTGGCATTGCGGGAAATGTGCCGGGTGCTGCGCCCCGATGGGTACGCGATAATCACGGTGCCCGCCCACCAGTGGCTGTGGAGTGGGCACGACGAGGTGCTCCATCACCTCCGCCGCTACAGCCGCCGCCAACTGGCCGCTAAGCTCCGCAGGGCCGGGCTGCGCCCCGTGAAGCTGACCTGGGCGGTATCCGTGCTGTTCATCCCCCTGGTGTTGTACCGCCTCCAGGAGCGCCTGCGCCGACGCAAGCCGCCTCCGCGAACCGGACTCGTGCGCCTGCCCGGCTGGCTGAACAGCCTATGCATCAAGCTCCTGGACCTCGAAACATGGCTGTCGCTGCATGCC
Source organism: Candidatus Zipacnadia bacterium (assembly GCA_029819875.1). Classification (GTDB taxonomy): domain Bacteria; phylum Armatimonadota; class Zipacnadia; order Zipacnadales; family Zipacnadaceae; genus JALGVG01. The sequence continues at coordinate 3,861 of JALGVG010000092.1, forward strand.
GGTATGCCGCCGGGGGCTACGTTGGTCTGCGTGGCCAAGCCGGACCATAGCTGACAAAGGGCTTGGGGCAACTTGCAGGGAACATTACCCTGACCGAGGTATCAGGCAGAAAGGACGTCTCGCACGATGAGGCTGGGCTTCGCAGTTACTCGCGGTGTGGAAGGGCTGGATGACACGCCCTTGCGCGAGCTGCGGCAGTTGGGCTTTGGCAGCATCTACGTGGGCTGCTACGAGGACGAAATGCGCTGGCACGTGGAGCGGGTAGCGGCCTTCGCGCGGACCGCCCGGGCCCATGCGCTGGCCGTTTACGTCGTCCCCTGGGGATACGGCCGGGTGCTTGACCCCGACCCGGCAATCACCAGCCTGTACGTCCACGTTCACCCCCACACCCTGCAAATCGATAACCGGGGGCGGCGCTGCCGCAAGGCCTGCCCCAATGATCCCCGCTTCTTGGAGTGGTTCGCCTCCAGCATGCGCACCTTGGCCTGGCTGATAGACTGCAAGGGGTTCTTGTGGGATGAGCCGTCGCTGCACTATTCGCGGGGCGATTGGGCGTGTCGCTGCCAGTACTGCCAGCGGCTGTTCAGGGCCGCCTACAGCAAGGAGCTTCCCACCAAGTTCACTGACGAGGTGGCCCAGTTCAGGCAGAACACCATCGCCATGTTCCTGCTGGCCGCCGCCGCCGCCATTCAAAGCGTCGACCAGAGCCTGCGGTCTTTGGTGATGCCCACACCTGCAGGTGCCTACCGCCAGCTCCACACCGGAGCCGATAACTGGAACTTGATTGCCGGCAGCTCCGGCGTTGACGCCCTCAGCGCCTTGGTGCCGTGGCAGAACACTGACACCGCAATGGAGATAGCGGTCACCGAGGCCTGCGAGGATGCCCTCGCCGCCTGCAGCCCCCACGGCAAGGACGTCATCTTGTGGCTGACCGCCGCGCCGCGCGATGGCTACCAGGTGATAGAGACATTGCGCTGTGCGGCCCAGGCCGGGGCCGGAGAGGTTGTTATCGCCGATTATGACCTGGTGCTGCAGAAAGTGGCCGATTCCAACTTGATACCCCAGTTCCGGCGACTGGTGAAAAGGTTGGCCGAATAGGGCCACAAATGCGTTGACTTGACAGTGCCACGCAATCGGCATAAACTTCCAGCAATGCGCTGCAACAGCGCCGGCGCAGTCACATAATTCAAGCGCGGGTAAACGATCCTTGACCTGAGGAGCCTGGTATGCGCAGAACCGCTCGGTCACATCGGCCCACTCACAGGCGGAGGCGGCTCATCGCCGCACTAGCGGCCGTATCAGCCATTATCTTCTTGATCGGGCAGCCCCCGGTTGTCCGTGCCGAGGTCGAAGAGCCGTATCGCATCAGCGCAGGTGACGTACTGCGCATCGATGTCTTCGCCCTGCAGGAAATTTCAGGCGAATACCAGGTAGGGCCCGGCGGCGCCATAACAATGCCCCTGTTGGGGCAAATCGTGGTGGCGGGACTGACGGTGGACGAGGCCACCGAAGCCGTGCGCCAGCATCTGGGCGAGCTGGTGCGGCGGCCTACCCTCGTGCTGGCCGTCGAAGAAACCAAGTCCACGCGCGTTGTGTCGGTGTACGGCTACGTCCAAAAGCAGGGCACCTTCACCCTCCCCTTCGGTGCGCGCCTCAGCAACGCACTGGCCGCGGCCGGCACCACCGAGCTGTCCGACCTGCGCAGGGTGCGGTTGAGCCACCAGGGGAAGGCGCCGATGGTGGTTGACCTCAGCGGCATCCGCACCGCTCAGCCCCTCAAGTACAACCCGCTGCTGGTCAGCGGTGACGAGGTGTACGTGCCCAGGGTCAAGGATGAGGTGATACTATTGGGCGAGGTGGTGGCTCCCACCACCTTCGCCGTGCCGGTAGGTGCCAACCTCAGCCTGCTGAAATTGCTCGGCAAGGCCGGCCAGGCTCTGACCCCTCAGGCTGACCGTTCACAGGCCATCGTGCTCAAGAAGGGGCAACCTCCTATCCACGTGGACCTGCACTCGTTGTTGGTCGAGGGCGACCTGAGCAAGGACGTACCGCTTACCGGCGGTGAGGTTGTCGTCATCAAGGAGGCGGAGAAGATTTCGGTCATCGGGGAGGTCAATTCTCCAACAACCTTCCCCAGCTCGCGACCCGTCACGCTGCTGGAGGCGCTGGCGGCGGCCGGCGGTTTCACCCCCCAAGCGGACCTCAAGGCGGCCCGAATCGTTTCCGCCGACGGTACGGCGCGCACCGTGGACATTGATGCGCTGTGGAGGACCGGCACCATGCCGGCCGACGCGCAAGTCAGGCCCGGCGACGTGCTGGTGATTCCCAAGAGCAAGCCCCAAATGGTACTGGTGATGGGAGCCGTTACACAGTCTACCACCCTCGACCTGCGCGGCCAGGAGGATGTCCGCTTGCTGCAGGCGTTGACGATTGCAGGCCCGACTGCTGCCAGTGACTTGCAGCGTGTGAGCGTGTACCGGGGAGACAAGTGCATCGTCGTGGACGCTCGCAGCATTATCGAGCAGGGCAACCTGGCTGACAATATCCGGCTGCAAGCCGACGACGTGGTGTACGTTCCTGAGTCCAAGGGCGTGTACGTGCTGGGCGGTGTCAACCGGCCCGGCAAGATCCACATGAGGCCGGATATGACGCTGCTGGATGCCATCGCGGCCGCCGGCGGGGCCTTGCCGCGGGCACAGTTGGCCCGCGTAGTCGTGGCACGCGTGCGGCCCGACGGCACTGCTGAACATATAAGGGTCAACCTGGCCGTCTACACCAAGGGCCAGGTGCCCGAACCGGTCAAGCTCAAGGCCGGCGACATCGTCTATGTCCCGTACCGCGGCCAGCCGACCACCGACGTGTGGCGCCTGCTGCGCGACTCGCTGTGGGTAATCGGCACCATTGTAAGCATCACGCGCTAGCTTCGCCGCCCGTGCCGGCAACAAGCCGACACCCCATGCTCCGTCCTCGGAGGTCCCGATGCAGGACTTCAATGCCGACGACCTTGCCGAACAGACGCTCAGCTCACGCACCGTCTTCACAGGCAGGCTGCTAAAGGTGCGCGTAGACACCGTTCGCCTGCCGGACGGCGGCACCAGCACGCGCGAGATCGTAGAGCACCCCGGCGCCGCGGCGGTGGTGCCGTTGACCGATGACAACTGCGTGTACATGGTGCGGCAGTGGCGCCACCCGGTGGGACGGGTCACGCTGGAGATACCGGCAGGGACGTTGCGGGCAGGCGAGGACATGACCGGCTGCCTGGCCCGCGAACTATCCGAGGAAATCGGGATGCGTGCGGCGCAGCTTGTCCACCTTGCCGACATCTACGTCAGCCAAGGATATTCAAACGAGGTCATCGGCCTGTTCCTGGGCACCGGCTTGTCAGCGGCGCCGGCTGCGGCGGACGAAGACGAAAAGCTGCAGGTCGTCAAGCTCGCATTCCCCGCGGCAGTACGCATGTGTCTGGCCGGCGAAATCCAGGACGCCAAGACGGTCGTAGCCTTGCTGATGACCCACCTCAGGCAAGTTGGAGGTGCCAGATGATAGAGCTGAATCGCTCGGTGACCGCCGACTTGGACCAGACCTTGCGGCACGAGTGGCTGGAGACAAACGGCCTCGGGGGATATGCGGCAGGGACCGTGGGAGGGGCAAATACCCGGCGTTACCACGCCCTGCTTGTGGCCGCCAAGCAGCCGCCGGTGGCCCGATCCGTGCTGTTCAGCAAGCTGGACGAGGTGCTGTGCTGGCCGGGGGTGCAGCGTCACCTCAGCTGCAACATTTACGGCGGTGCCATCTACCCGGCCGGGTATAATTTTCTGGACAGCTTCCGCCTTGACCCGTGGCCTGTTTTCACCTACCGCGTCGGCTCCTGCGTACTGGAAAAGCACATCCTGATGCGCCACGGCCATAACACCACCCTGGTGAATTACCGCTTGCTGCGGGCACAGCAGCCTTGCACCTTGCGCGTCCGCCTGTTTGTGGCCAGCCGCAATCACCACCATCTGCAAAGTGCGCGCACCGACTTCGACACGCGCGTGTGCTACAACAACAGGCAACTGCGGATGCAGCCTCGCGAGGAGTGGTCACGGCTGTTTGTCTGGTTCGGCCAGGCGGAGTTCTGGGCGGACGGGATCTGGTACTACAACTTCCACTACCCGCGGGAGCAGGAACGAGGGCTGGACTCGACCGAGGACCTTTACTCGCCCGGAGAGCTGTCCTGGGTGCTGATGCCGGGCCAGCAAGTGTGGGTGGCAATCTCCGACCAGGAGATTGACGGCGACCCCGCCGCCTGGGCGGAAGCAGAGCGCCGCCGACGCGAGCGCCTTGTGGCCGACATTCCCCCCCACCAGCAGGTGCGCAGGCGTCTGGTGCTTGCCGCAGACCAGTTCCTGGTGCACCCTCGACCGGGCAAAACCTCCGTAATCGCCGGTTATCCGTGGTTCACCGACTGGGGCCGGGACACGATGATTGCCCTGCCCGGTCTTACACTGACCACGGGCCGCTTCGAGGAGGCGCGTCGCGTGCTTGCGGCCTTCGTCGAGGTGATGGACCAGGGCCTGATACCGAACAACTTCGGCGATGAATCGGCCCAGCCGGCCTACAACACCGTGGACGCCACCTTGTGGATGTTCGTGGCCGCGTGGCGATATGCGGAGGCCAGCGGGGACCTGGACTTTGTCCGCAACAGCCTCTACGAGCCATTGTGCGAATCCATCCACTGGCACCTGCAGGGTACGCACAACGGCATCAAGGCGGACAGCGACGGCTTGTTGACCGCCGGAGGGCCGGATACGCAGCTCACCTGGATGGATGCCAAGGTGGACGGCATCGCCGTCACCCCGCGCCACGGCAAGGCGGTGGAGATAAACGCGCTGTGGTATAACGCGCTGCGAATCTGCGAGCAGTTCAGCCGGTGCCTGGGCCATGTCGAGCGCGCCGCGCAGTATGCAGCCGCGGCCGATAAGACGCGCGCCGCTTTCCTTGCGCAGTTCTGGTCCGATGAACTGGGATACCTGTATGATTGCCTGCAGCCCAACTACCGGGACCCCGCGCTGCGCCCTAACCAGGTCATTGCCCTGGCCCTGCCGTTCGCCCTGCTGGATAAACGCCAGGGCCAAGCGGTCTTGCAGAAAGTGGACGAGACCTTGCTGACGCCGTACGGCCTGCGCACATTGGCACCAGGCAGCGAGCACTACCGGGGCCGCTACGAGGGCGACCAGTGGAACCGCGATCATGCATATCACCAGGGCACGGTGTGGCCGTGGCTGGTAGCGCCGTACCTGCGGGCCGTGGCGCGGTATGCCGATAATCCCACCGAGCGGCTCGCATGGGCCCGGCAATACTTCCAGCCTCTTCTCGACGACCTGGCAACCTACGGCGTGGGCAGCGTCGCAGAGCTATATGACGGCGACCCTCCGCATCGACCGGGCGGCTGCATCGCCCAGGCCTGGAGCGTGGCCGGCGTCTTGGAGCTTGTGACCGAAACGGACAAGTCGCCGACCTAGTCGCCGCCTTCCCCGACCACCAGCAGACCCCCGGCGCAAGGGATGGGGGCTGTTGCATCAGCTATCAGCAGGCTTGCCCAGGAGGCTTTCAATATGCAGGAAATCAGGATTGCCATGGTCGGCTCAGGTTTTGCCGCTGACTTTCATACCCTTGCCTTCAAGCAGGTCGTCGGTGCCCGGGCAAGGGTGGTGGCGGTGACGTCACGCCGCCGGCAGCGCGCGGAAGCGTTCGCGGCCAGGCATGACATCCCCGCAGTGTACGACAACCTCCAAGAGCTGCTGGAGGCAGAGGACATTGACATAGTGGACCTGTGCGTTCCCACCAACCTGCACCTGCCGCTGGCCAGGCT
>JALGVG010000093.1:0-4689 GCA_029819875.1 Candidatus Zipacnadia bacterium
GGCCGGTGCGGCCGGGTTGCTTGGTAGCCGTCCCTGGACGCCTCGCCCGACGCTTGCGTCAATTGACTTTTCCGAAGGCCTGAGAGTATAATTTTGTGGGATTGAAGGCACGCCACGTGCCGTAAATGGCGTCACTTAGGCAGCAAACACGGCTCCTTGAGCCGCTCAAGCAGTTATCCGGTTGACATTGTGCCATCGGTCGGAGGACAGTAGTCACGAACTTAGATAACACTGCTAATGAAAAGCAAGCCGCTCAAGTGCTGAAGGTGAGCGGCGAAGAACTCAAACCCCTGGTGGGCCCGAACGACATCAATCTGCGCTTGATAGAGGAAGCCTTCGGCGTCAGCTTGGTGCACCGGGAAGAGGAATTGCGCGTCTTCGGCGCCGAGGACCGGGCGGCACAGGCGGCCGACTTGATAGCCGATTTCCTGCGGGTGGTGCGCCAGGGGCGGTCCTTGACGACCCCGGACGTGCGATATGCCCTCCGAACTATTCAGCGACAGGGCAATGCGTCCGTCGAGACCTTGCTTGCCGAGCCGATTATCGTCACCCATCGCGGCCGACCGGTGCGCCCCAAGACGCCGGGGCAAGCTACATACGTTAAGGCCATGCAAACTCATGACCTGGTGTTTTGCACCGGCCCGGCCGGAACGGGCAAGACCTACCTGGCCATGGCCGTGGCGATGGCGGCGCTGCGTGACGGCAAGGTGAGCAGGGTCGTATTGACACGGCCCATTGTGCAGGCAGGTGAAGAGTTGGGGTTCCTGCCCGGCGACATCATGGAGAAGGTGGACCCCTACCTGCGGCCGCTTCACGACGCCCTGCAGGATATCGTCGGAACTACGCGCTTCCACAAACATTTGGAACGCGGTATCATTGAGGTCATACCCCTCGCCTTCATGCGCGGGCGCACGCTCAATGATGCGTTCATTGTTCTTGACGAGGCCCAAAACACTACCCGCGGACAGATGAAGATGGCCCTTACCAGGCTCGGCTTTGGGGCGCAGATGGTGATAACCGGCGATATCACCCAAAGCGACTTGCCGCCTACCACGCCCTCGGGGATGCGCCACGCCCTGCAGGTCCTGCAAGGGCTTAAGGGCATTGCCTTTGTGGAACTTACCGGCGACGACATTGTACGCCACGACCTTGTTCAACGCATTGTTCGCGCCTATGACAGTGCCGAACACGATCTATCGAGCCGGACGCAACAGGGCTGTGAATAAATCATGGCGAATGCTCGCAAACGGCGATCCACGAACGGTCGCCGCATTTTGGGAATACAGTGGGACACCGCCGCTACTCAGCGCTTGTTGCTACTGCTGGTCACCACCGGACTTGTTTTCACCGCCCTGTGGGGACGGTTGTTACCTGAAGCCGTCTCCCTGCAAATAGGCCAGCGGGCCGATCGCACCATTCGTGCCCCGCGCAGCGCCGTTTACGAGGATACCGAGGCGACCCAAAGGCTGCGCACCGAGGCCATGGCGAACGTGCCGGACCAGTATATCGTGGATCCCACGGCTCACCATGACGCCGTGGCCACTGTCAGCGATGTGTTCAAACAAGCCCGCAAGGTGCGCGCCAATGACTCGTTCCCCAAGCTCATCGACAAGCTCGAGGCGCTGAAGGGCCGCCTGGACATTGAATTGAGTGACGGGACCTTGCGTTGCCTGTTGGAGGCTCCGGACGGCCCCCTCAAGCGCGTGGAGAAAAGCGCCCTCAACCTCACGGAATGGGCCATGAGCAAGCCCATCCGCAACAACACCGATGATCTTAAGCGTGTGCGTGAACAACTGGCCCAGCGGCAAATCAGCGTCCAAGGCAAGTACGCCGACGCTGCCATTGAAATTGCCTCCAAGTCGTTACGCCCCAACCAGATATTCAGCTTGGAGGAAACCAACAAGAAACGCAGGCAAGCCGCCGACACGGTGGAAAAGGTCTGGGGACAGATTCAGGCCGGCCAGGTGCTGATCTCGCCGGGCGACGAGGTAAGGCAACGCCACATCGACATGTTTCGCGCCGTGGGGCTTATGAACCCTACGGTCAATTACTTCCAAGTGGTGGGAATGCTGCTTGTGCTGCTGAGCATGAGCATCGCCCTCGGCGTATACTGCCACCAGTTTGCGCCCACCGTATTTGCCAATTTCAACCAGTTGGTGGCCGTCGTGGCCGTGTTGCTGGCTGCCGCTTTCATCTATCGCGTGGCTTACCAAAACCCGTATTTGAATTCGTTTTTCGAGGTGGTGGCCATCACCACGGCGACGATGGCCACCATGTTGCTGGCGCTTACCCTGGGCACGACGGTGGCGGTGGGAGCGGCGGCGTTCATGAGTATGCTCGTTGGCTTGATGAGCACTGCAGGCGATGTATGGCTGGTGATAATAACGCTGCTGGGCAGTTTTATAGCCGCCAACATCATCGTGGTAAGCACGGTGCGTAGCCGTGGGTGGCGTATCGTTCACGCCGCTGTCATAACGGCGGTGGTCAACTGCCTGTTGCTGGTAGCAGGCAACGCCTTGGTCGGCAACACCGTCAGGCTGAGCTTGATAACCGGCGCAGCAATCGGAGGCCTTATTGCTCCCACGCTGGCGGTGGGACTTGCCCTCGCCGTCGAACGCCCGCTGGGGATACTCACCGACGTGCGCCTGCTCGAGTTGGGCAATCCCAACGAACCGATACTTCAAGCGCTGATGCGGGAGGCTCCGGCTACCTACCAGGCATCCATCATGGTGGGGAATCTGGCCGAACAGGCAGCCGAGGCCATCGGCGCTAATGCCTTGCTGGTGCGCACGGCGGCGATGTACCATGACATCGGCAAGATAAAGCGCCCATATTTCTTCGTCGAAAACCAGCCCGGTGGTGACAATCCCCATGATCGTCTCAACCCGCACCTTAGTGCCTTGATTCTCATCTCGCATGTCAAGGACGGCCTGGAAGTCGCCCGCGACATCGGCCTCCCCGCGCAGATTACAGCGGCAATCCCCGAACACCACGGTACTTCTTTGATCAGTTACTTCTACGAGCGAGCCAAGCAGGAAGCAGGCGAAGGCGAGGAGGTTGACGAGCAGGCGTTCCGCTATCCGGGTCCCAAGCCCCAGAGCAAGGAGACAGCTATCCTCATGTTGGCCGACACCGTCGAGGCTGCCGCGCGCACCCTCGACGAACCCAAGCCTTCGGAGATAGAGAAGTTGGTGGAGCACTTGGTGCAGGAAAAAATGGATGACGGCCAACTCGATGAGTGCCCGTTGACCATGCATGACATTACCGTTATCAAGCGGGCCCTCATCAGCGCCTTGGGGCACGTGTACCATCACCGCATCAAGTACCCGGAGCAAATTCATCAAGAGGCGGAAAAAGCCCTTGCCTCGTATCAAGATGACGATAGCAGCCGGCAGGGCCAGGCTTCAAAGTGATGCGAATCGGCCGCGCGGCGACATCGTGAAGCCAAGGACAAGCAATCCCTGGGATGGAAATACAACTCCGCAATCTTCAATCAATACCGGTACCTGAAGATTTACTTGTACAGGCAGCTCGTACCACGCTTGACATGCGCGGTACGCAGTTGGGCTCGCTGAGCATAGTGCTGACCGATGATTCGCGCATCACCGAGCTTAACTACGAGTACTTGGGGCGCGGGCATCCCACCGATGTCATTGCCTTCAGGGTAGACAGCGACACGGCGGAGGTCTTCATCTCCGTGGAAACGGCCAGGCGACAGAGTATTGAGCAAGGTCACGACTTGACGACAGAGCTGTGTTTCCTGGTTGCGCACGGGGTGCTTCACGTCTGTGGGATGGACGATGCCCGGCCCGATGAGCGTCGGCAAATGCTTCGACTGCAAGAGCAGGTGCTGCAGCGACTGCAATTGGACAAGTATCGCCTTGGTTGCGAGCAATGACCGAACAACAGCCACAACAAGGTAACTGCAATTCGCCGCCTGTCGACAAGTCGGTCGTGGGCTCATTTCAACACGCGTGGGAGGGCGTCATGGCCGTCTTTTCCACGCAGCGCCACATGCGGGTGCACGCCGCCATCGTGGTGTTGGTGCTGCTGGCTGCCTACCTGCTGGGAGTCACCACGACCGAGTTCTTGCACCTGTTAGCGGCCATCGCTTTCGTAATGATTACCGAAATGTTCAATACCGCCATTGAGTACACCATCGACCTGACCGTGCGCGAGTATGAGCCGCGGGCCAGGATCGCCAAGGACATCGCCGCCGGCGCCGTGCTGATGGCCAGCATCTACGCGGTAGTAGTCGGCACGGTGATCTTCGGCAACAACGAAAACCTGCGGCAAGCATTGCGTCAGATCCCTCATGTGCCGCCTCGTCCTCATCTTAGTCACGTACAGTTAGTGCTGATGGGCGCCATATTCCTGGCTGTCTTCACCATCTGGATAAAGTGGCGGACAGGGCGAGGAACGGCACTGCGCGGAGGCATTGTCTCCGGCCATACGGCGCTGGGTTTCCTGCTGGCAACCAGCATCGTGATCCTGACGCGCGACCTGGCTGTTACCTTGCTCGCCGTGGCCCTGGCGCTGCTGCTTGCCCAAAGCCGCATTCAGGCGCGCATCCATTCTCCGATGGAAGTAATCGTCGGGGCAGCTTTGGGTATCATTGTCAGTTGGTTGATTTTCTTATGGCCGAGATGATCTGCTGCAGCGCGCCAACCCCTTGTGCGTTATGTTCGT
>JALGVG010000093.1:4724-14405 GCA_029819875.1 Candidatus Zipacnadia bacterium
CCAACCGCTAGGCTCATTTGTTCTCATTCTTCACAGCCACATTCCTTATGTACTGGGGCACGGCACCTGGCCCCACGGCTCGGTTACGCTCTACGAAGCAGCGGCTGACACCTACATACCGTTGCTGTGGATGCTGGAGGAGCTGGGAGCTGAGGGCATCCAGGCTCGCATCACGATCAGTTTCAGCGCTGTCACCGCCGAACAGTTGGCTGACGAGCGCTTCAAGGAGTGGTTCGTGTGGTACCTGGAGGATAAGGAACAGGCGGCGGCGGACAACGCCCGGGACTTTGCCAGGCGCGGGGAAGGGCATCTGCAGCATCTGGCCGAGTTGTGGCGCGACCGCTATGCAGCTTTGCGCGAGGCTTTCTGCGGCCGTTATCAACGCGACTTGCCGGCTGCGTTCAGGTACCAACAAGAAGTGGGCAACATCGAACTGATGACCTGTGCCGCGACCCACGGCTACTTGCCCCTGCTGCACGAAGACAGCAGCGTCAATGCCCAGACCGCGCAGGCGGTTGCCAGCTACAGGCGCTTGTTCGGCGCCTGGCCGCGGGGGATGTGGCTGCCGGAATGCGCGTACCGGCCGGCGGCGATGTGGGCACCGCCTCCGCAAATCATCGGCCCGCAAGCGCCTTACCAGCGCCGCGGGCTTGAGCAGGTGATGGCCTGCAACGGCTTGGACTACTTTGTTGTCGACACTCACATGCTCGGTGGGGGAGGGCCTGAACCCGTTCATGCAAGCCACGAGAACACGCTCGGCAAGCTGTGGGGACACATCCGCAAGCTCCGCGAACCGCGGCCGTACTCCGGCGACAAGTCACCGTATCTGCCCTACTTCGTGGGACATTACTACGAGGACCATCCCGGCATTGCCTGCCTGGTGCGAGACCCGCAGACCGGATTGAAGGTGTGGAGCGCGCAAGTAGGATACCCGGGCGATTTTTGGTACCGTGATTTCCACAAGAAGCACATCCCCGGTGACCATCGCTACTGGCGGGTGACCGATGACAGCGGTGACCTGGGAAGCAAGCAGGTCTACGAACCACAGCGGGCGGAAGAGCGTGCCCGCGAACATGCCGGCAACTTCCTGTGGACGATCAAGGAAACCCTCCGCGCGGCGCCCCACCCCGACGGGCGCTTGCCGGTGCTGTGCGCGCCGTTTGATGCAGAGCTAATCGGTCACTGGTGGTTCGAAGGGCCGCGCTTTCTGGTGCACGCGTTGCGCTGGATGCATCATGACCCTGACATCGCGGTGGTGACTGCCCGGCAGTACCTTGAGCGCAACGAACCTCAGGCCGCCATCACCCTGCCCGAGGGCTCGTGGGGCGCGGGAGGCGGACACTGGGTGTGGCTCAATCCCGACACCGAATGGACCTGGCGCCGCATATATGATGCAGAACTCGACCTCCGTGCCCTGCTTCGCGACCACGGAACAGGCCACGATGAACCCATGCGCGCCCTGCTTAAGCAGGCATGTCGCGAATTGCTGCTATTGCAAGCCTCCGACTGGCAGTTCCTCATCACTACCGGGGAGGCGCCTGATTATGCGGCGTCCCGCATTCATTGCCACCACAGCGACTACAAGCGCATTGCCGACATGGCCCGCCGCTACGGCCGGGGGGAATGGATTGCGCAGCACGAATGGGATGAGTTCGGCAATATCTGTGCACGAGACGCGATATTTGAGGATATAGAGCCAGAGTGGTTCCTCGGCTGTTGACCGTGCTGCCTGCGGACGTGCCTGCGGTTTCGCCCCGCTGATGTCATTTGCTACGCTGCGGCGATATTTGCCGGCAGCGTCACGCAGGAATGCAACAGCCACGTGGCGAATAAGTCCAGGCCAACCTCACTAGCTGTGTGAGGAGGTACACAGTCATGTACCGCAGGATATTGGTTCCGTTGGACGGATCGGAGTTGGCCGAACAGGCATTGCCCCACGCCAACGCTGTGGCGCAAGCTTTCAACGCCTCGGTGGAACTGCTGCAGGTTGTGCCCATCCCCGAAGAGGGTAGCAGTGCCGCGGACAGGCCGGTCGGGTGGGAGGCGGAGGTGGCTGAAGCCCGTGAGTATCTGGGCGGCATCGCCACTCGCTTCGCCCAGGCTGGTATCGAATGCCACAGCAACGTGACCAGCGGCAGTGTGGCCGATGAGATACTTCGGTTTTGCGAGGACGCCGAATGTGACCTCATCGTGATGTCAACTCATGGGCGCTCGGGGTTGGGACGATGGGTATACGGCAGCATCGCCGACCGGCTGTTGCGGCATGCCAAGGTCCCGGTGCTGCTGGTAAGAACCGGCGAAACCGATTGACAAGTGAGAGTTTCGTATGCAGAGGAGGTAGCCGCGATCGAACTACAGTTATCCCGTCAGCAACTGAAAAAGCTGCTCGCCAACTGGCCGGTGGGACGACTTCTCTTCACCCGTCCGGGGGCTGGCTCAGCCAATCCCGCTATCATAGTCGTCACCGAGCGGGGCCAGTTCTTCTTCAAGCGCCGCAACGAGCGCTATTGCAGTCGTGACCAGCTTCTGTATGACCACGCGGTGATGAAGCATCTGGCTGCCGCAGGCCTGCCCGTATTCACCGCGGTCAAGACGCGCGACGGCAGCCGCTGGTATCAACACGACAGCGCCATCTACGAGCTTTACCCGTACGCCGCTGGAACTCAACACAAGTTCGGCGACATTGACCAGGTTGTGGCGGCGGGTGCCGTGCTGGCTGATTTTCATATTGCCGGCCAAGATTTCTTTCCACCGGGCAAAAAGTTCTATGATCGCCTCCACCCACCCCTGCCGAGCAAGGAAGGCTTGCTGTGGGCACGCGAGCAGGTTAAAAGCGGCACCCGTGACCTGGGTCACTACGACCGGCAGCAAGCTCTCGATATCCTGGATTATGCCTTGGCCAGCATTCAGCGCGTCATAGATGAACTGCCCGACGAGGTGTTCTTTGGCTTGCCGCAGACAATTGTTCACGGCGACTGGCATCCGGCGAACCTGAAGTTCGAAGGCAGCCGGGTGGTAGGCATTTTCGACTTCGACTGGGTAGGACGGCAGCCGCGCATAGTTGACGTAGTGGATGGCCTGCTGTACTTCTGCAGCCGCCGCGAAACGGACATGGTGGCCGCAGATATCCGCACGCTTACCGCTGCATTTGAACCGGATTGGCGGTTGATGGGGGCCTTCGCAGCAGCCTACATGGCGAAGATCGCTCTTACCGCCGAGGAATTGGCGGCTATCCCCAACTTGATGCGCACCCGTTGGCTGTATTCGCGAATCTTCCCGATGATCCACAAGATCCCCGAGGACGAAAAGATCCGCTATGTAATCAACGAACTGGACAAGCCCCTGCAGTGGATTGATGCCAACGAGCAGCGCTTGACCGCAGGCGATTGGATTAGCCACGGCAGCGGAAGCTGACCGCCAGACAGCAATAAATCGCCCGTGGACGTTAGGCGCTACGCGTGCGGTCTACCAATGATATTCGCCGGCCACCATGTGCGTCTCGGATGACCCGAAGAAGGGCTTGAGGTCCTTGCCCGCCCAGTCGCGCAGGTATGCATAGTCAATGGACCATTTGCCGTTCCTGCTCTGATAGCCCAATCCGGCGGTGAGGCTGCCGTCATTGTATCCGCCACGGACGGCCAGCGTAGAAGCGACCCAGTGTTCGCCTCCGGCGTGCCAACTGGAGCGGTGGCGTGCGGTACCGGCGCCCTTCAGTTCATAGCGTTGCAGCTCCACGGCTATGATGCTGCGTCGCCCGGGCCGGAAGCTGAGGCCTGCACCCCACTGTTCCGAGCGGAACTTCGCTATCCTCATAGGGCCGACCAGCATCCCTCGCGCCGTCACGCACTCCTCGTAGTTGTCGTACAAGGCGCCGAAGATCAGGCCGTCGCTGATTTCGTAGGCTGCGCCCAGGCGAGCACCACCGCGCACGTCGCTGTCCAGAAGCATCAGCGGGGCACCGCTGCCGGGCATTCTGATGTTGAACTCGGCGTCAATTATTGGCGATATGCCGACTCCCACGAGCAGTTTGTCACTGACCCGCCGGCCCCACATGATACCGGCATCCTGCTGGCACATCTTGACATCCACCGGCCCGGGAGCTCCCGGCAGCAGCACCGTGGCCGTGTCACTCGCCGACCGGTACAGCGAGACCTGCAGGCCGCCGTAGCTGGGCCTGCTCTCGTGGGCCGGGAAGCTGATGCTGACCATGCCCAAGTCCAGGTCCGGGCCGCGGCTGAAGTTGACATGTCCGGCCCGCACCCTCACCGTCGGAGCAGTGATCAGGCCCCCGAACGCCGGGTTGGCAAACCCGTCGTCCGGCACGCAGGCTTCGTGGTTACCCATTGCAAAACAGCGGACTGAGGTGGTCAGAGGCAGAGAGAACGGATGAGTGGTCGCATACAGCTCAATGCCTTGACCTAACGCGGGGGCGCCAGCGAATGCCATCACAACTACGACGCATGCCGCTCGGACCGTTCTGCTTCTCATGGCTGCATTCATCCCTTCGTAGAGTGCTGCGATGAAGTTGAACTTGCATTGGTGCAGCAATGGCGGTTATCATGCAGTCGAATACACAGGGTAGCATATTGTTAAGAAAAAGTCCAGTGTCTCACCGCCGCCTCGTACCGTGGATAGAATCAGCCCCCTTGAGAGCGGCTTGCACCGGTCATTGTTCCCCGGCACCTTCTACTATCCGCACTCGTCGGAGGCCCTCCGCCCACCAGTCGGCGAGGAACGGGCACTGGAGGCTGCGGTTGGCTAACTGGGCCGTGGCTGCGGCCAGGTCAATTTCGGCCTTGACGACCTCCTCGCCGAAGATAGAGGCCTCCGCTAGCAGCCTGCCGTCGGGCGCTATGATGCGGCTTTGGCCGTGTGAGCCTCCCGCGTCCGCGTCGGCGGGAGCATTGGAATGGACTATCCACACTGAATTTTCCACCGCCCGTGCCACAATCTGCGCGCGGTATGGTTCGATCTTATGCTCGTGGCGAATGTCCGATTCATGGCTGATGTAGATAACCAGCCGCGCGCCCGCCAGCACCGGCAGGCGCACCAACTCGGGGTAACGCTCGTCGTGGCAGATAATCACGCTGCAGGGCACGCCTGCCAGGCGAAAGACGCTGAGGTGGTTGCCCGGGGTCGCCCATTTCTCCCCGGCAAGCTGGACCTTGTCGTAGCGCTCCACGATATTGCCGTGTTCGTTTACGGCGACTGCCGAACAATAGGTGTTGCCGCCTGCTATCCACGGCGTCCCAATCACCGCCGCAATCGAGACTTGCCGACATGTCGCGGCAATATCGGCCAGCGCTGCTTCGATCTTGGTCATCGGTGCCTGGGGCAACGGCAACTGTTCGGTTGCATAGCCTGTCAGGCAGCATTCCGGGAATGCCGCTATATGGCAGCCCTCAGCGCCCAGCCGCTCCAGCGTTTGGCATATGTAGGCTGTATTCTCCGCAATTGTCGCCCGCGAACGCATCTGCACTGCTGCGACCTTCCTGACAATCGGGCTACCGTTGTCATTGCCTGTATGTTCAGTTCGCACTGACATTGACTGTCACCGCTGTTTCTCATCGGCCTGCGATGTGCCGCCGCTCAGTTATGTGCTCCACAGCAATGCTTGAATTTCTTGCCGCTCCCGCACGGACAGGGGTCGTTTCTGCCTACCTTCACCGTCCCGGCCTCGCCTGAACGGTTCACGGCATGCCCGCGCTGGCGTTCCCGTGCAATGTCGGAGGCTATTTGGGAAAGCGGGCCTAGGGCATGCCCATAAAACTGCATCCAACCTTCGCACAGCCAGCTCAGCGTTCGCGGGTTATCGCCGTTGTACAGCCGATGTTTCAGGCAATCGCCTGCGCAGAAACGAAGGTAGTCGCAGCGGCTGCACTTGCTGTTCCAGCGGGCCTTCTGGCGGCCGAATTCCACGTACTTGCCGGCCGTCTGCAGCGATTCCCACGAGTCGCTGCAGATGTTGCCTAGCAGCAACTCGCGCTCCACGAAGAAGTCGCACGGATAGACGTCGCCGTTGTGTTCCACCACGAAGTATTCGCAGCAGTTGGTTCCCATGTGGCAGACGTTGTGCCGCCCCTCCACCATCATTGTGACAATGGAGTCAAACAGGCGGACGGAAACCCTGTAGGTATCCGCCTTCCTCCATTCGTCGAAAAGCTCGCACAAGAACTCGCCCCACTGCCGCCCGGTTATGGTAAAGGGCAAGGGCCTGCCGTCGGGGTTGAATTCCACGCACGGGATGTACTGGTGATGACGAATGCCCAGGTCGCAAAGATAATGATAAACTTCCTTTGCCCGGCCCACGTTGGCGGAAGTAACCAGCACCAAGGCATTGAAATCAACGTGATTGCGCCTCAGGCATTCTATTCCCCGCAGCACTTGCTGGTGCGAGCCCCTGCCGCCGGGGCCAACCCTGTAGCGGTCGTGAATTTCAGCGGGTCCGTCAATGCTTACGCCCACCAGGAAGCGATACCTTGCCAGGTGTTCGGCGAACTCGTCGTCAAGCAGCGTAGCGTTGGTCTGTAGGCCGTTGGCTACGACCGCCCCTGGTTTGCCGTACCGCATCTGCAGCTCCGTCACCCGCCGAAAAAACTCTACCCCCAGAAGCGTCGGCTCGCCGCCTTGCCAGTTGAAGACATATTGCGGCTGGTCAGTCGCCATGTAACCGGCCACCAACCGCTGCAGCACTTCGTCGGACATGCGGTGGCGCGCCGTTGCCGGGTACAGCGCACCACGGCTGCGGTAAAAGCAGTATTCGCACTGCAGATTGCAGTCTGCCCCCGCTGGTTTTATCAGCAACGAAAACGGCTTCATGGCGGTATGGACCTGTCAGGCATTGGCGATGCGTGGCATCCACAGCGGCTCCTTGCCCATCTCGGCGTGAATGAGCTTCAGGAGCAGTTCGGATTTCAGCGAAGCATGCTGCTTGCTGTTCCACAGGTTGTTGACCTCTTGGGGATCCTCCTGCAAATCGAAAAGCTCCCCGTATTCGCGGTTGTAATAGACAGTTATCTTGTACCGGCCGTCCACGTAAGTCTTGAGGTGAATAGTCGTCGGCTCGTGGCGGTTTTCCACGATGACATGATCGCGTGCCTGTTCCTGGTGGCCGAACCACACCCCGCTTTGATCCACGCCGGTCATCGTGCGTGGAACCTCCAGGCCCGCAATGCGCAGGAATGTCGGCGCCAGGTCAACCAACGACAGCAGGGCATCGCACCGCCGACCGGGGGTGATCCTGCCCGGATACCGCACGATGAACGGAAGCCTGAGCATGTCCTCGTAGTGGAACGCACCCTTCGCAATCAGGCCATGCTGGCCGAAGAAATGGCCATGGTCGGTGGTGAACACTACCAGCGTGTTGTCAGCCAGGCCCAGTTCCTCCAGCTTGTCCAGGATCTGGCCGATGTATTTGTCCATCAGGCTCACCATCGCGTAGTAGATGGCAATATCCTTCGCCAGCTCCTTGTCGTCGTGTACATGCGAGTGGAAGCCGTGCAGGTACCAGCCGCTTTCCCGCCATGCACTGAAGTCCGGGTTTTCCTGTTGCGTGAGCTGGAAGTGGGGCGGATTCTTGTCATGCTCGCCGGGATGGACTGACGGCACGGTCAGCTTCTCGGGATCGTACATCTTGTCCCAGGGCCTGGGCACCAGGTAAGGCGGATGCGGGTCCAGGAAGCTGGCCCACAGGAAGAAGTTGTCCCCACTGTCATGATACTGCTCCAGCAGTGCATTGCACCGCTCGGCAATCCAGCGGTCGTAGTGGTATTCCTCGGGAATGAGCCAGGTGTGCCTTTGGTGCGGATTATTGCCGGTTGGCGGCCTGAAGTAGTCGCGCCAGTTCTTCAGGCCTCGTTCCTCCATCCAGATGGCATAATGTTGCCCTACCAGAAATTCATCGGTATGATTGCGTGCCAGCTCGATGTGCTCGAAGCCATAAAACGGCCCCGTAAACTGCCTCCAGAACTCCAGGTCCTGCAGCTTGGGAGGCGCTTCTATTGAGGGGTACTGTTCCGTGGAGCCCAGCGGCTGGAAATGCGCCTTGCCGATCAGCGCGGTTCGATAGCCGGCACCGCTGAGAGCCTCCCCCAGCGTGTACTCGTCCTCCGGCAGCTTTGTCCCCAGCGCCCAGGCACCATGCTGGCTGGGATATCGGCCGGTGATGATCGACGAGCGCGTGGGAGTGCAGGTCGGGTTCACGCAATAGGCGCGTGTGAACCGAACACCCTCCGATGCCAAGCGATCGAGGTTCGGCGTCTGGATCTCGGGGTTCGTGCAGCCTAAGGTGTTCCAATGCTGCTGATCACTGGTAATCAACAGGATATTCGGCCTGTCATGAGCCATTGTATGCCTCCTCAACCTTGTCAGAGCTGTGGCTTGATGCCCGCGGCACTACACCATCTTGCGCTTGCGCGGCGTCCTTTAGGCTGTGAACTACCCAATAGACAATCGCGTCGTGCAGCGCCCCTGGCCCCAGGTTGGAGCAATGGTGCTTGTCTTCGGGCAGCGGTAAGTGTTGCAGTATGACCTGTTCGGTTATCTCCCATGCCTCGTCCAGGTGTCGGCCCTTCGCCAGTTGAACCGTCAGGGCAGCCACCGCTATGGCCGCCGGACATCCTTGACATTCGAACTTCGCATCGATGATGTAATGCCCCGCAATCCGCAGGTAGATGCGCACAAAGTCCCCGCACTCGGGGTCCCCGCACTGCCCTACGGCATCCGGATTTTCCATGCGTCCGGCGCCCGGCGGATGCATGAACAACTCCACGATGCGTCTATCATACATTGCTGGCAATCGCCTCGGACCACGGCTGTATTCGTGAAACTGGTACTCTCCTGGGGGCTATGAGCTAGCCGGCGACGTTCGGGTCATCCTTTTCGATGGCGGCCGGCTGCGAGTTTATGGCCTTTATGACCGCAGGGTCGAATTTCGGCCGCCTGTCGTAGGTAAGCAGCCCGTTGACCTCCTGCTCGATGTCATACAATTGCGTATAGCAAAAGCCGAACATCTTGGGATGATTGAGCAGCACCTCGGTCAGCCCCCGGTAGCGCTGGAGAAACTCTTCTTCCGACCGCGGCCGCTGCCCATATCCCCATGCCTTGTCATCTGTCTGGCCCGGGTTCCACCATATCCCTCCGTACTCGGAGTTGAAGTAAGGCTGGCCCTGGTACGGCGCATCATCTTGCGGCCTGTTGTGCCATACGCGTTCACTGCTCTGGAAGTCCTGGAAATCAGCAGCCAGCTGCTGAGGATCCTGCTCGTAGTTATGACAGTCATAAATGTCCGTCTCTACGTGCGTATAGCCGCTGGTGTCTATGACCGGCCGTGTCGGATCGATGGCCTTCGTGACGCGGTACACCATCCGCAGCAGTTCGGGATTCTGCGAGGCCGGCGTCTCGTTGAACGGGCACCAACCGACGATAGCCGGATGGTTGAAATCACGTGCCAGTACCTCCAGCCATTCGCCTAGCACGCGCTCGAGGGCCGCCGGGTCGGCATGGTCAATTCCCCAGTTGGGGTATTCTCCCCACACCAGGTAACCAAGGCGGTCTGCCCAGTACAAGAAGCGTGGCTCGAACACCTTCTGGTGCAGCCGCGCACCGTTGAAGCCCAGGCTCATCGCCAGTTCGATATCACGCCGCAAGGCCTCGTCACTGGGGGCGGTGTAGATGCCGTCG
>JALGVG010000094.1 GCA_029819875.1 Candidatus Zipacnadia bacterium
CGCATGACCGGCGCCGGCCTGGGCGGCTGCATGTTCGCCTACGTCCACAAGGAGGCTGTCGCGGAGCTGCTGAGGCAAGTCAACGACCGTTACTATGCACCGCGCGGGCTGCCCTTGGCGGCCGAAGAGCTTTTCCCGACAGAGTGCGGCGGGCCGCTGGTGCTGTCAGACGCTTGACCGGTCCCTATCAACATCGGAAAGAGGCTGTGAGTATGCAATACTTGAACCGTTTCCCGCAGATGCTTCAGATCTACTTGATGCGCCGGGTGCGGGAAATTGAGAGGCAAAGCCTGGCGGCGTGGCGCAAGATGCGGACGAAACAGGATGCTATTGCCTACCAGGAGGCGCTCCGCAAGAAGTTTCGCAAGATCTTCGGCCCCTGGCCTCCGAAAACCCCCCTCAATCCCCGCATTACCGGCACCTTTGAGCGCGAGCACTACCGCGTGGAAAAGGTGCTGTTTGAAAGCAGGCCGAACTTTCCGGTGACGGCCCTGTTGTACATCCCCAAGGGCCGCAAGTTCCCCGTCCCTGGGGTGCTGGCGCCCTGTGGTCACACGGCCGAGGGCAAGGCCGGGCCCGCCTACCAGGCATTCTGCCAGGGACTGGCCACCAAAGGCTACGTGGTGCTGATGTACGACCCTATCGGCCAAGGCGAACGGCTGCAATACCCCGACGGCAAGGGCGGATCGGTGGTCGGCGTCGGTTGCAGCGAGCATAATTTTATGGCCAAGCAGCAGCTCCTGGTAGGCGAGTTCTTCAGCTCGTGGCGTGTCTGGGACGGCATCCGGGCGCTCGATTACCTGCTCAGCCGCGAGGAGGTGGATCCGCGCCACGTGGGCGTGACGGGCAATTCCGGCGGCGGCACGCTGACCACCTTGCTCGTGGCCAACGACCAGCGCTTCACCATGGCCGCACCGGGCTGCTACGTGACTACCTGGCGTCGCAATGCGGAAAACGAACTGCCGGCCGATGCCGAACAGCAGCCTCCGTTGGCCCTGGCCCTCGGCCTGGACATCGCCGATTTCTTCGGCCTGCATGCTCCCAAGCCGCTGATCCTGCTCAGCCAGGAACTGGATTACTTCGACCAGCGCGGAACCGTGGAAGCATTCGAGCGGCTGAAGCGCCTGTACACGCTGCTGGGAGCGCCCCAAAACGTGCAGATGTTCACAGGCCCCGGCCATCACGGCTACGCCCAGCCGTTGCGGGAGGCGATGTACCGGTTCTTCAACAAGGCCTGCGGCAAGACGCGCGAGGGCGGCAAGGAGCCGCCCCTCAACATCGAGCCGCCGGAGGTGCTCAATGTCACCGAAAGCGGACAGGTCGCGGAGTTGAAGCCCAGGACGGTGTTCAGCTTCACCAAGGCCAAGGCGGAGGCACTGGCCGCCCGGCGCAAGCCGCTGTCGGCCGACCAACTCGTACGCGCGGTGAAAAGAACCCTGAACTTGCCCGCGCGAAAGGGGACGCCGGAATTCCGCATTCTGCGCAACCTCGGCAAGCGGGAGGGTTATCCGCGGCCTTACGCGACCTGCTACGTGGTCGAGACCGAAGCTGACATCCAGGCCATCGTGTACAAGCTGGAAGACGAGGCTCGCTACTCGCGCCCCGCCCCGGGCAAGTCGGCCACGCTCTACCTGCCCCACATGTCCGCGGACGAGGACCTGCAAAGCGAGCCGCTGGCCGCAGAGTTGGCCGCCGAGGCGGAAGCCTTCTTCGCCGTGGACTTGCGCGGGGTGGGCGAGTCGCAGCCCAACACCTGCGGGCCGGGTGATTATTTCTCACTGTACGGAGCCGACTATTTTTACACCTCGTACCAGATTATGCTCGGTGAGCCGTATGTGGGCCGGCGCACGCACGACGTGCTGGCGGTGCTGGATTGGCTGGAGAGCTTCGGTTACAGTCGCGTTCACCTCGCTGCCAGGGGGTTCGGCAGCCTGCCGGCTGTCTTTGCGGCACTGCTGGACGAACGCATCAAGCAGGTTACGCTCAAGAACGCGCCCTTGGCATTCACCGAGTGGGCGGAGACCGAGTACATGCAGTGGCCGGTTTCGAGCTGCCTGCCGCGGGTGCTGGAAAAGTTCGACCTGCCCGATTGCTATCGCTTCTTGCAGGGCAAGAAGCTGCGGTTGATTGAGCCGTGGGACGCCGAGATGAGGCCGCTGCCGGCAGAGCGCGCCAAGGCAGTGGCACGCCGCTGGGATATTCCGGCGCGTGTCGTTGGCCGCTGACTTTCCTGCTTTCCGCTGGGCTTGTGTCCGGCACGGAGGGCCGGAGGTTAGCCGGCGACCGTAGGGCAGGGGAATCCGGGCACCGTCGGGTGCCTGCTGCATTGACACGCTGTCAGGTGATGTGGTATGCTTTGAACGGTTCGGATGGTGG
Organism: Candidatus Zipacnadia bacterium; assembly: GCA_029819875.1. Classification (GTDB taxonomy): domain Bacteria; phylum Armatimonadota; class Zipacnadia; order Zipacnadales; family Zipacnadaceae; genus JALGVG01. The sequence goes on from JALGVG010000094.1 coordinate 2,377, forward strand.
CGTAAGGCTATCAGCACACTCGATGACCTGCCAGCCACACAGGCAGGGTTTTTTGTGTCTACTCATGGGAGTACAGCGCTAATGCTTATTGTTTCATCACCAGTTGGAGGCATCCGATGGGTCGTAAACGAAGGTGGACGCGTGAAAAGATTATCAGTGAGATTCGTAAACTTCAGCAGCAAGGCGAGTCATTGTCTACACGTAACATGAGAGAGTTAGGATACAGCGGGATGGTGACGACAACCTATCGGCCGGACCTGTTCGGCGGCTGGCGGGCGGCCGTCACCGCCGCGGGGTTCGACCCGAACGTGGTGTGTCAGCGCGCCCGCAAGTGGACTCGGGAGCGCATCATCGAGCGCATCCGGCAACTGTACGAGGCGGGCGCCGACCTCTCCCATAGCGCCGCCAAGCGCCATTACCAGTACCTGGTGGTCGTCGCCTGCAAGCCGGAGATGTTCGGCTCCTGGCGAGCGGCGATCGAGGCGGCCGGCCTTGATTACTCCACCATCAGCAAGCACCGCTCCTGGACCAAGCAGCGCATCATCGAGGAGATCAAGCGCCTGGCGGCGGCCGGCGAGTCCCTCAGCCACGACGAGGCGAAGCGCAATCACGGGGCACTCGTATCAGCGGCCAGCAGCCGCCGCTACTTCGGAAGCTGGGCGGCGGCGGTGGAAGCGGCCGGTATCGACTACCAGAAGGTGCGAAAGAACAACCGCTGGAAAAAGGAGACCATAATCGCCACCATCCGCGAGCTTCATCGCAGGGGCGAGCGGGTCAACAACGCCAACATGCGGCGGCTGGGCTACCGGGGGTTGATGGAGGCGGCGGCCCGCCCTCACAACTTCGGAAGCTGGGCGGCGGCGGTGGAAGCGGCAGGGCTTGACTACGACGAGGAGAGACGAGCCTGAAAAATCGGTCAGCACCAGAAGGTGCAAGGATTTCGGGCGTCGCCAACGAACTAGTTAGTTGGTACGTGCCCAAGTGCACCCAGCATCCGCCAAGCTGGAGATAGGTGGAGTGAGAATGGCTGTCGAGATGTTTGTATTCAAGGTCGGCGTGGACGTGACGACCGGCAAGGCATTGGTTATCCTCGCCGATGAACACGAACAACGCCTGCTGCCGATATTGATTGGGCCGTGCGAGGCACAGGCTATCCAGATCAAGTTGGCCGGGCAGGAACCGATCCGGCCCCTCACTCACGACCTGCTGGTCAATGTTGTCACCAACCTGGGCTACAAGATTACCGACGTGGTCATCACCCACCTGGAAAACAGCATCTTCTTTGCCGAGATGGCGCTTAAGGGGCCGGACGGAACGATAAAGGTGGACTCGCGGCCCAGCGATGCAGTGGCCGTTGCACTGCGGGCGGGAGCGCGCATTTGGGTGGAGGAGAGCGTGCTGATCGAAGCCCAGATCCCTTACGAAGGCAACGAGGAGTGGGAACAGGACAGGCTCCGGGATCTGCTCAAGGATATCCCGCTGCCGGAGACGCCGGACGCAGAGGAACCGGAGCAAGGCGAAGACAAGCCGAATAATAATACTTAAACACGATTTGGAGGAGTAGCTGGTGACGCGTTCAACCAAGTGGTTCGTAGGTTTGATGATCGCGGGTTTCGCGGTCATATTCGTCTTCAAAACCCTTGAAGTGTACACAAACTACCTGTGGATGGACAGCCTGGGCCAAAGGGCCGTTTTCTCCACCATGTTGTGGACGAAGGTGGGTTTGGCCCTCGTAGTCGGTGTCTTGTTCGCCGTGTGGCTGTGGATTAATGTGCGCATTTCCCGTCGGCCGTTACCCACCGATATCACGTTCATCGGTCGCCGGCTGCTTCCTGACGAAGAGCGCGAGCAGATCGAACAGTACGCCGACACGGGCTTGCTTGTCTTCGTCATATTCGGGGGCGTGATGGCGGCGTTGGTGGCAAGCGGGCGCTGGCTGGACTGGCAGATGTTCGCCAATGCGGTGCCCTTCAATCTCAGCGATCCGCTGTTCGGCAAGGATGTCGGTTTCTACGTCTTCAAGCTGCCGTTCATTCAATATGCCTGGCGCACGGTCTATTACAGCATAGTCATCGCCCTGGTAGTCAGCATTCTCATCTACCTGTACATGGAGGCCATACGCATCGTGGGCAACACGGTGCAGGCTATCCCTCGGGCCCGCGCCCACTGCATGGTACTGCTGGCCGCGGCCTTGTTCGCCAAGATATACGGCTACCGGCTCGCCCAGTACAACTTGCTGTATTCACAGCGCGGCGGAAACTTCTTCGGCGCCTCCTACGCCGACGTACATGCACGGCTGCCGGTCTATTTCCTGATGATGGCCTTGGTGTTCGCCGCCGGCATCATCATGCTTGTCAGCATCCGCGGCCGCAGCCTCAGGCTGCCGATGTGGGCGCTGGCCGTAATCCTTGTCACCTCGGTGCTGGGCGGCTCGATCTATCCGGGGGCAATCCAGAAGATGGTCGTCGAACCGGTCGGCCCGCTCAAGGAACGGCCTTACATCAGCTTCAACATCAAGGCCACCAACCACGCATTCGGCCTGGACAAGGTCGAAACCCGCGTCTTCCAGGTGGAAAAGGGAAAAATTGACGCGGAGCTGATCGAAAAGAACCCCGAGACCATCAATAACATCCGGCTGTGGGATCACCGCCCCCTGCAACGCACCTACGACCGCCAGCAGACCTTCGATACTCCCTTCTACCACTTCGTGGATGTGGACGTGGATCGCTACACGGTGGGCGGAAAATACCAGCAGGTCATGATCTGCGCGCGGCAGATTGACCATGCGAAGCTGCCGTCGCGGACGTGGGTCAACGAGCATCTTGTATATACACACGGCTACGGGGTGTGCCTCTCCCCCGTGCACGAAAAAACTCCCGAGGGGCTACCGTACTATTGGATATACGGCATTCCCCCGCAGGGTCCGCCTGAGCTGAAGATAACGCGGCCCCAGTTGTACTACCAGGCGAGCGTGCATCCGCGCCTGATCGAGTGGCTGTCTCCACCCGAGCGGCCCACGCCGCCGCCGAGGCCGTCACCGGGTGAAAGCCAGGACCAGTCCGCTTCCCAGCCCCAGGGCACAGCGACTCCCACGTCGCAGGTGCTGCAGACCGACTTTGTGATAGTCAACAGCGAGGTGCCCGAGTTCGATTACCCGGTGGTCAGCGGAGGGCCGGCGGTGGTGGACAAGGCCGAGACCCGGTACAACGGCCGCGGTGGAGTACCTATCAACGGCCTGCTGCGGCGCCTGGCCTTTGCCGCGCGCTTCCGCAGCAAGGACCTTCTGTTTACCACCGCCCTGCAGGAGGGCAGCAAGATTATCTTCAATCACCTGCTGCCCGAAGGGCTCATGCCGCTGGCTCCCTTCCTTATCTACGACCCCGACCCCTACATCGTGATCATTGACGGCAAGCTGCAGTGGATAAACGATGCCTACACGTACAGTACATTGTACCCGTATTCCAAGCGCGTCGAGCGGCCGTTGCCGCCGATAAACTATATCCGCAATTCCATCAAGGTGGTTGTCGATGCCTATGACGGCATCCCCACCTTCTACGTGGTGGACCCGACCGACCCGCTGGTGAAATGCTACCAGAAAATCTTCCCCACGCTGTTCACCGACGGGCGCCAGATGACGCCGCAGCTAAGAAAGCACCTGCGCTACCCGCAACTGCTGTTCACCATTCAAGCGCAAATGTACTGCGACTATCACATGACCGATCCTGACACGTTTTACCGGCGGGCGGACAGTTGGGCGATGCCGATCGAAAAGTATGCGGACGGCAGGCGCATGATGGAAGCCTACTACGTGATAATGAAGCTGCCCGAGGAGGACAAGGAGGAGTTCCTGCTGATGCTGCCGTTCACCCCCGCCCACCGCGAGGAGCGCAACATGGTGGCGTGGATGGCGGCCCGCTGCGACGGCGAGCAGTACGGGAAGCTGCTGGCCTATCGCTTCCCCAAGCAGAGCCAACTGATGGGCCCGCTGATGGCCGAGGCGGCCATCGACCAGGAGACGGACATATCCAGCAAGTTCACCCTGTGGGGCCAGGGCGGCAGCCGCGTCATCCGCGGCAACCTGCTCATCATTCCCATTGACCACAACGCCCTGTACGTCGAGCCGATCTTCATTGAGGCCTACCAGCACGGCGAGGAAAGCGAAAGCTCCCTGCCGCAGCTCAAGGCGGTGGTCGTGCTGTACGAGGATCGCGTCGTCATGCGCGATACGCTCAGTGAGGCCCTCAATGCCGTCTTCGGCAGCGCCGCCGTCAAGCCGGCGCCGGTGGCCGGCGCCGTTGCCCAGCCGCCGCGTCCGCGCGTGGCAAGCACTGCCCGGCAGTTGATACAGAAGGCCATTGAACTGGACGCCGAGGCCCGTTCGCTGCTCAGTCGCGGAGACCTGGCCGGCTACCAGAAGAAACAACAGGAGCAGCTTGAACTGCTCAAGCAACTCCAGAAAGTCATAGAACAATAGAAATAGAAGCCATGACGGGCAACATCGCGACAAGCATCAGGGCCGTAGTCTTTGACTTCGACGGCACCTTGGCCGAGACGAGGATCGACTTTCCGCGCATGCGAAGCCTTATCATCGAACACCTCAAGGATTGGGGGCTGTTCGAGGAGGGGTGCGACCACGGCCGCTACATACTGGAAATTGTCCAGTGGGCCAAGGAGAAATTGGCCGACCGCCCTGCCGACCAGGAACGCTATGCCGCCGAGGCGAGGCAGATCATGGAGGGCGTGGAGCTGGACAGTTGCGCGCGCGCCCGTCCCTTTTGCGGCGTGCCCCAGGCATTGGCGCGGCTGGCGGATTGCGGCTACCGCGTGGCAATCATCACGCGCAACTGCCGGGCCGGCGTGCAAGCGGTGATGGACCGTTACCACCTGCATCACGAGGTGCTGTTGACGCGCGACGATGTCAGCGAGGTCAAGCCCCATCCCACTCACCTGCTGGTCGCCCTCGACAAGCTGCAAGTAGCGCCGCCGCAGGCTGCGATGGTCGGCGATCATCCTACCGACATCGAGTGCGCCAAGGCGGCCGGGGCGGTGGCAATCGGCGTGTTGACGGACAGGACTACCAGGGAGCAACACCTGGAGGCGGGCGCCGACCTAGTCGTGGAGGACGTGCCGACGCTGGCGGCCGTCCTCTGCGAGCATCGCCCGGAAGCAGGATGAACCACCAGCGACTGCCTACAGGGAAGTTGGATCTGGAGCTACTGCAGCAGCTCCTGGGGGGCCTGCGCCACGACGACCCCTCGGTCGTCGTAGGGCCGGGCGTGGGCCGGGACGTGGCGATCCTCGACGTGCAGGCCGACCGGTACCTCGTGGCCAAGACCGACCCCATCACCTTCGCCACCGACGCTATCGGCTATTATTGTGTCACAGTCAACTGCAACGACATCGCCACCTGCGGCGGCGTCCCGCGCTGGTTCCTGGCCACCGCCCTGCTCCCCGAGGGCCAAACCACGACCGAACTGGTGGCTGACATCTTCCGCCAGATTGATGCGGCGTGTGCCGACATCGGTGTGACCGCAGTCGGCGGGCATACGGAAATCACCTACGGCCTGGACAGGCCCGTGCTGGTGGGCATGATGCTGGGCACGGTGGCCAAGAGCGCGTACATCACCAGTGCCGGGGCGCAGGTCGGCGATGTCATCCTGCTGACCAAGGGCATTGCCGTCGAGGGCACCAGCCTCATCGCGCGTGAAAAGCGCCCGGAGCTGTTGGCCCGCGGCTACGAGCCTGCTGAGCTTGACGCCGCCGCACGGCTGCTGTTCGACCCGGGTATCTGTGTGCTTGCAGAGGCCCAAATCGCCTGTCACGCAGGTGAGGTCCACGCCATGCACGACCCCACTGAGGGCGGGGTAGCCACCGGGCTATGGGAATTGGCTATCGCCAGCGAAGTCGGCCTGCAAATATGGGAGGATGAACTGCCGGTGCTTCCCTTGTGCCGGAAACTGTGTGCGACGTATGGTCTTGACCCCTTGGGCCTGATCGCCTCCGGCTCGCTGCTTGTGGCGGTAGCTACTGCCGACGCCGAGCAGGTCATCGCCCGCTGCCGGGAGGCAGGCATTGACTGCACCGCCATTGGACGCGTGACATCCCGACAAGAGGGTGTTGTGCTGAAGACAGCAGCAGGTACCAAAGAGCTTCCTCGCTACGACCAAGACGAGCTTACGAAGCTGTTCTGAACCGCGTATCGCCTTTTTGCAGCAAGCGGCGAGGGCGCCTCTCCCCTACCCCTTGCCTGCCAGGAAATTCCACAACACGGCATTACGCTCCACTGCATCGGGACGCAGTATTACGCGGATGTTGTCGCCGGCTTCCTTCCAGGCCTGGGCGTGGTCACTTTCCCAGGCCGCCGGGCAGATGCGCTCCCCGCTGGTATCGCGGGGCTGCAACAGCACTACTTCCTCGGCCTTGGATGCCGCAACGAGCTGGGGAATGTCGGCAAGCGTCAGGATACCCGGTATCGTATAAGCCTCGGGAACGCGGGCCGTCCACGTGGTGGCGAACTGTGCGATGCCGGGCCTGACAGCTTCCAGGCACAGGCCGCTGACCTTTTCGTCCAAGGCGGCCGCCAGCACGGCCGACCAGCCTATCCAACCGTTTGCCGCCAATTTCAGGTTCACGGTTTCACCTTGGCGGCTGCGGACGTACTCGAAGGCCCGAAGCAGGTCGTAGGCGCGCAGGGCCGCGGTACTGGTGCCCAGCATTCGCAAGTGCTGGCTCAGCCACGACTCGGTCCGCTGCCTGTCTGCCCGCATCAGCAGCCGCGAGCGGGTCTCGCCCGTGCCGCGCGGTTCCACGATATAGACGGCCGTCCCCTCCGCGGCCGCCTTGCGCAGCAGCGCCTCGTCCGCGGGGCCGATGCCCTCTATCCCCTCGTCGCAACAGTACACGACGGCGCGCTCCTGCGCCCCACCTGCGATGCGCAATACCGGCACCACGATATCCGGCTCTGCCATGATGAAGCCTTTTTCCAATGTCAGCCCGGCCTCGTGGTAGGTCTCGATTATGCGAGGGTTGAGGGGACAATATTGCTCGGGGATGCCGAGCAGGCGGCGCAATTGGGCAGGTTGCGGCCGCCGGCGCGACTTCGCCGCGGCCCGCACCTGCTCAGCGTTCTCGTCAAACACTCCCTTGGCATTCGGCACGGACACGGAAACTTGGCCGCTGGCAGTATTCAGTTGCGCCTGTGGCGGC